>JAUQXC010000856.1 GCA_030834825.1 Thermoflexales bacterium | reverse complement strand
GGGTTCTCCTTGAAATTGTTCAGATGGGATAGGTGCGGGCAGTTCGCTGAGAGAAATAGGTTGCCCGGTTCGCCGATAGTCATCGCCTTCATATTGCCAGTGTCGGCCAGGCTTGGTGTGCCAAGCGCGCTTCTGTCTCGTAGAAGATACGCCGGTCATTGACCGTGATGTAGGTTCCTCACTAGCCAGGCCATTGCCCCAGACAGGCTCACGCCTTCTACTCGAGGTTGTAGCTGTGGGAGAACCATTGAAATTCTTTACTCTTTGCCAAAGTGATGAATGACTCAAGCGTGGATCAATCGTGACCGAATAGATCGTGTTTGCCCGGCCCCCGACTTTGGCGAGTGAAAGGTTGATCAGCTGCCAACAGGATACAATAAAATGTGCCGCCGAACCATAGAGATATTTTCCAATTTCAGAAGGTCTGCCTTCCAAAAATGGAAGATTCCCCCGGCGCTTTCGCATTCACCGCGGCCGTTCCTCGCTTGAGGACGATAAAAGAATGGCGATCTCATTTTGAGATCGCCGCTGTTCGTCTTAAGCGTAGCATTGATTAAGTGAATCCAACGGCAAGCCTCAGTAGCAGCGACGGGGTGGGCACAGAGTGTATGTTGCCGAACGATTGCTGGCGAGGTCAGCATACCTGGAGCGGCGAAAGCGGCTGTCCGCTGCAAGCCGGTGTTAGCTGGCCCGATTTATTGGTTGTCCAACGATCCTCAGCACTTTCTCTTCTGTTTTGCTTCTAACAGCAGGGTGCTTCTGTGCCCAACGATGGATTGGATGGGGACAATCTGCAATTGTATAGGCTTCAAAATAATTGCAATACGAGAGAGCTCTCTTGTAGAGATCCACCACTTGCTTCGGAATGATCTCATCATTCTCGCCAGCGATGTACAAAGCGTTCCCTGTAAAGTGTTTTGGAAGATCCAAAATATCGCTATCCAAGAATGAGTTTTCTTCCCTGATGATTTCAGTGAAGCCCGAACCAAACTCTACGTCCCAAGCCTTTGTGGTGTAGGCTGCTGGACCAAATAGAATTAAATTCTCGACAGTGATTTCTTTGGCGAGTAAACTGGCAATATATCCACCCATACTCGTTCCGATGACAGATATTCTGTCAGCCAGTCCAAAGTAGGCTAAGACCGCCTTGGTTTCGAGCAGCCTTTTCTTTAGGCTGGACTTGGCCAATTCACCTGTGCTATCTCCTTGGCCTGAAAAATCGAACCTGATAACGGTATTCCCTTTCGCTTGCAACGCTGTGGCGAGATATTGGGTCGAGTCTTTGCTTGAAGGCCCACCACCATGTAAGCAGATGATAGAGGCTTTTTTCGCTCCTTCAGCGAAATCGACACTGCATGCCAGGATTTCTTCACCAGCTGGGATTTTGTAGTCAATAGTTTGCATTGGTTTATCTTTGTGGACCTGCTAACGACCGCGGTGTCCCCCACGCCCTATCCGGCGCACGTCAGCGGCCCACCGGCTTCCACTGGAAGCCGGGTATGGGCAAGCGCTGGGGGCGCGCCACCCAACGATGGGGATTTCATCAGCCGTGGCCCGCCCACCCGAACACCATTGGCCAACAACGACGCTCGATTATGGACTATATCGATTTCGCACCTTCGTCTTTTGCGCAGTGGCTAATCCAATGATAATGGTGAGGACCAATGCTCCTAACATGATCCAGAAAGAAAGGCCGGGTAGGTAAAACGCCAAAAGAAAAGCAGCTCCTACACTCCCTAGCATAAGGAGACCTAATCCGCGGCTGACGCCCCCTCTCACTTTGCGATTGTGGGTAATTCGAAACTCTCCCTTTATCAACGCAAACAGGCCAAACAGGATCAATATTACATCGAGCATTTTCCCCTCCATTGCAAGATGTTGCGTAGTAAACTGCGCCGTGTTGGGCAGCCCTTATGCTGGATTCACCACTCGGCCAAGAAATAGAATGCTCCCTGTGTGATTCTCGCGTATTAGAAAGATAAACGGGTGATTAGCGCGGAAGCTGGGTGGAGGTGTAGGCAATCCCCTTGCCATAGTTACTGCTGTCGCAGCCGCCGCTTCGGTGCCTTCTTCATTGACGGCCACGAAGGCCTTGTGCAAGGCCGCTCCAATGAACAATGATTTCGTGCCATCCATACCAGAAAAATCGGCGCTCCCACCAAATGCATCAACCATTCCTATTGATTTCAACGTGTCGTCTAGCCGGAACGGAAAAGCGATCTCGAACCTCGGCAAGGATACCAGGACCTCCGTCTCCCATAGATTCCTTGTCCAGAGGCCCAGATTCTCCACCGCCAAAGAGTCTTCGAGTTGCGTCAGCCCGTCAATCTCTTGAGGCAAGAGCACCACCATGGACAAATCATCCCCCGCATAGGGCAATTCGAGGATCTGCAACCCATCGCTTTCTCCGTACCTGAACTCGTGCTCTTGAGTCATCATGGGTACCTGGACTGGCTTATCGGACGTAACCCAAAATGGCGCATTGCTGGTCCGACCCTGGTCAAATTGGCTGGCCCAGTTACCCTTGAAATAGGTGGCGTTGACCAAGACCAGGGTAGTCAAGGCATCGAGTAGACCCGGTGGTATAAGCTCTTGGATCTTGTTCTCTGTCTTCTCTTCGACCCAGATGTTGATGATGCCGCGTGCCGTTTCCGCATCTCCGTAATCAACGGCGGTAATCCGCACGCCATAGTACTGCTTTGTCAGAGCCAGGAACGCCTCAAGAAATGGATAGCCCACCTGAGGCCATAGCGCGTTGGCGACCTTGAGTTGGATATGCCCCTTCCTTCCTATGTCGCTCAACTGGGCTTCCAGCGACGCAAATGCCGGGTGAATCTGCTCCTGCTCCAAGAGACAGTGGAGAGCTTGCGCCATCTGAACCGCAGTATTTCCACGCGCGCCAGCATAGGTCATAGCCAGCGCAGTAGATATGCTGTGAGGGGAGAAGAAAAGGTTACCCTCCTCTGTCCTTAGCTTCTGATAGAAAGCAAGGGCAAACTCGGTGTTTCCCTGCACCACAGCCTCTACGCCGGAATGGCTTCTTACCTCGATATCCTGCGCGAGTAGTTTCATCTTTCGCTCCTTGTTGTCAGGGTTGTCAGGCCGCCCAACGGCCAGGCCCCACCGGGGCCTGGGTACGGCAAGGCGAATGATGGGGATTTCATCAGCCGCCCGCTCAGGCCGTGCCCGCCACGAAGTGGCGGCGGCCCGCTTGGCGCCGACCCAACTGCCGATGGTCAGCCGTAACGCTCAACTCCGGCATGATCGGCGGCCTACGGAGTAAGTGTGTTGCCGACCAACCTAAAACCCTTGCCACAAAGCACCAATCGAGCGCGCATCCGTTTATTCGATGTCTATTCGTTGACCGTCTTTATCCGGCTGCACGCCGTGTTAGGCGGCTTCTTTCCATCGTTTTGCTTCTGCTTCAGACAATGGCGCTCCCCAGCCATCATGTATATGGGCTAGAGGCTGTCTGAACATTTCGAGATTGGGTAAAGCTATACCGTATGAGTCGATGATTTTCAAGACTTCAACCAGATGCTTCACTGTGCCTTCAAGATCGTGACCGTACCATGTGGTCGCACTGGTCTCAAAAACATGAAGAATGAGATTATCAAATTCTTTCCGCAGAGTGAGGGGGATAGCGACATCCAATGAATCTGGATATGGATCGCCTTGCCCTGTGATTGGCATTTCCTGAAAGGCTTGCTCCCAAACATTGAAATCGCTGGGCTTGTGGATAGATACGATCCGCCATTCGTGTTCGATGAACTGATCTATCGCTTGATGAACCAGACCATGAAACCGACAATATCGCTCGAAACATGTCACGGCGATGCATTGTCGCGCCACGACGGAAAGTTGTTTGAGATCGTCAATGTACTGATTCTGAATCATATGGATCAGTATGACTGGTGCATTGCCAGTCGTGCAACGAGCCGCCTAACGGCTGGGCATCCCCCAAAAGATGGGGATTTCATCAGCCGCCCGCCACCGATCTGATCGACAATGGTTGAAAATGATGCCCAACTTCGGTAGCTGGGCGGTCGGGCGCAAGCCGTGTTGGGCGTTTTACCCTGGTGTACACAAGTTCTCAGGATGCACATAAGTTGCATATTGCTCACAAATACGACCCCAGTGCGCATCTACATCTAACGATAATGTGGCTAACGCATCTAATAAACTGTATTCCACTTCATCCAATTTTGACACTGGTTTCGAGAAAAGCTGGGGCGCTTTCGGCTTGGCTTCCTTGACCATCCAATCATAATTCAATAACTCTTGCTTCATCAACGCATTGAGGTCATTCAATAGCCGATATTTGATCCCATCCAACCCTCCCCGATAATCCGGTACAACCTGGGCTAATTCAAGCCCGCCCTGTCTCACTTCCAGCCAGACCTTGCCTGCGAGCAAAAACGCCCCCTCCTCAAACTTAAGCTTAACCCGTTCAGGATCAATATACTCCCATCGCTGTCTGCCCTCATCATAAACCTCGTCTATCCAATGCGGTATCAACTTCTCGGGCACAATATAAGTCGCATACCCACAACGAACGCGAACCGCTTGCCTCTTCAGCCGCAAGATTGACGCAAAGAACACCGCGTGATGGTCACAACTCAAAATCCCTCGTTGCGCCGGGCTTGACTGGAAATCAAGTGTATTGAGTTTCAAGATCGCCTCGACCTTGGGATTTGCCAGAATGTCATCGATCGAACGATGATCTATGTGACTTCGTAGGGCCTTTTTGTAGTCAAATCGAAAACCACTATTCTTCGCATCAATGGGATGGATCAATATCTTTTTTATGAACTTGATGATTTCCTTGTTATCATCAGGCAAAGCCTGCAAGAGTTGGCAGAAGTTCTTGGGAGTAGTGTAAGGTCCCGGTGTCTGGTAAAAGTTAATGATCTGTTCCATAAATCGTTTTCCAACACGCCTTCTTGAATATGATTAAACGCCCAATGACCAGCGTCCCCCAAATGATGGGGATTTCATCAGCCGCCGCCACCCACCGAATCGCCAGTGGTTAGCCTCAACGCTCAACTGCCGCAGCAGACACGGTCATATCAGCCACCGTATGCGGTTCGCCAGTGATTGGTGATCCATCCATGTTTGTATCTCTGCCGTGCAGTTTCAGTATAGGATCATCATTTCCGAAAGTCAATTGCTAATCGATTTGATTGCCCGAGACGCCACCCGATCGCGGCGTACACATCCACCGCTTCAGCCTGCACTGACCCGCCCTCACGCGAGGCGCTTCTCAAAGTACACACTCAGCGGGTCGTCTCGATAGTCTCCAAAGGGCGGCCTGCGCTGAAAGCCATGGCGTTCATAAAGGCCGACGGCTTCCGTTTGATAAACCCCGGTGTCCAACCGCAACACCGTCACCTGTCGATCACGGGCATACACGGCCAGGTGGTCGAGCATCAGTTTGGCTAACCCCAATCCGCGACAGACTGGACGCACATACATGCGTTTGACTTCTGCATACTCGGTACCAAAGAATTTCACGCCGCCGCAGCCGGCTGGTTGCTCAGCATAGCGCGCGACAAAGAAGACGACGGCCTCGCGCAAGAGTTTATCAACGCTCAAACCATGACGACTTTCTTGTGGATAGGGCAATGCCTGGAGGTGGTTCTCCAGCTCGGCGATCAGTTGACGGGCATCCGTCGAATCCGGGCGCTCTTCCACGATGGTGATGGACATTCGAATACCTCAAATTGAGATGGCGGGGGTACCGTTCACTTCTGGGGCAGATTATTGTGGTGCTCTCCGACCGTGTCCGTGCGGGCCTGGAACGCTTTCGCCCCTAGCGGATAACGACGGTGGGTGGCAAGCTCGAACGTCAAACCGTCACAGCGCCATGTGGCCAGGTCGATCGAACTCGGCCTGACAGATCCGATCACGGGTGCAGACTTTGTCAAGCCAACAAACTGCTCAAATACCTGTCGGCTAACACCACTGATAAAACGGGCCGTCGTGACGTGTGCCATGCGCGCCATATCCAGGGCCAGTCCGTTTAGCGCGCAAGCGTGTCCGATGCTTTGAGTGAGAGCCCACAGATTCTGATTGGGGTAACCGGGAATGAGGATGGTTTCGTTGTTAAACAACCATTTGCCCAAGGCCACCTGCAGGTTCTGAGCGCAACTTCCCAATCCTGCTTCAATCGACTGCCTCAGACACTTGATCGTCGGTGGGTCAGGCAGAAACCCGGCCAGGTCCCCTTTACCGTATACGCCAATGGTCGTGTGGAGATGGCGTTCATGGTATTCGACGATAGGCGGCAGGATGGCGCGAATCTTTGCCATGAAGTGCGTAATGGCGCCGGTTGTCTCCTGGTCATACCGCAGCACAATGCAGTAGCCCGCTTCAGGTTTTTCCAGTTGGCGATTGGGCGTTAGGCCGCCTTGCCGCCAGACCTGTTCGTTCGGAAAACTGGCGAAGCTGCTTTGTGCAGTGGCGCGATAACGCTCAAAGGTCAGGCCGGTTCTCTTCAACGGCTTGATATGCCTATCCATTCAACTACTCGGCGAACGCGATTAAGCGTCCCCCATTGGCTCGCGGGGATCAGGTCCGGCTGCAGAACCGCGCCACCCGATCACGGCGTACACATCCACCGCTTCGACCCGTCCTTTGACGTGGATCGGCCCCAGGCTCTTGAGTTCCAGATCGGCGCGTGCCTGCAAGGCTTCGGCCGTCGGGCCATTGATCAAGATCGGGTAGTCCGGATAATCCTTGGTCAGCGTCTCCAACCGCGCCGCGACGTTGACGGCATCGCCGATGACGGTATACATCAGCCGCTCGATCGAACCGATTTGACCCGCCACGGCCGCGCCGGTGCCGATGCCCACACCGTTATTGATGGGCCGTTCGCCGCGCGCTATGCGCTGCCGATTGAGCTGCTCCAACCGTTCGCGCATGGTCAGCGCCGCTGCAACCGCGCGCCACTCCTTGTCGGGTTGTTCGATCGGCGCGCCGAAGATCACGACAATCGCATCGCCGATGAAGTTGTTGATATAGCCCCCCCACGGTCTCACCGCGGCCGTCATCTCCGCCAGATACTCGTTGAGGAGCGCTACCACTTCTGCCGGGCTGATTTGCTCGGAGAGAGTGGAAAAGCCGCGAATGTCGGAGAAGAGCACCGCCACCCACAACGTCTCGCCGCCCAGGGTCAAGCCACCGCTGAGCAGCTTCTCGCGCACTTCCGGCGAAACCACTCGCCCAAAGATATCGCGCTCACGCTCGCGTTCGCGCAGGCCGGCCGTCATCGTGTTGAAGGTGCGCGCCAGCACGCCCACCTCGTCGCTGGAACGGACATCCACCTGCGCTGTCAGATCGCCCGACTGCACGCGCTGTGCCATGTCGCTGACCTCGATCAAGGGTGTGGTGATGCTGCGCGAAAAGGCAATGGCAGCGATCAAACTCATGGCGGCGGCCAGCACCATGACGACGATGAATAGTCCACCCAACAGGGCCGGCAGACGCTCAAACGCCTGACCTGTTTCAATGAGGTTGGCCAGCACTTGCAGTGCGCGGCTTTCCGGTTGAGCGACCGTCACGCCCCAGCCAAATCCTTCAAATCCCGCGAGCTGCGCAGGTGCGTCGTAAAAAGCGCTGCCATGGGTATGGGCATAACCCGCAATATCACGTCCATTCGTCTGCTCCACTAATAGCGATCCGGCTCCCTCGGCGCCGGGTCGGGCCTCCAAAGCTTTGCGCGTGAGCTCATCGTTCTGTGTGAGCAGGTTGCCCGCCTCGACGAGGATGAGCGTGGCGCTGTGGTTCGAAGCCGTGTCGGCGATCAGGCGCCCATCCGCGGTCAGTACACGAAGGTTGGCATTCATGCTGACCGCTGTTTGTGAGAGACGCCGTTGCAGTTCCGTCAGCCGGACCAGTGCGCGAATCACGCCCAATACTTCCTTGCTGTCGGGATCGACGACGGGGAGCGCCAGGCCGATCACGGGCGTGTTCGTCTCGGCGTCGAGGTGGGCTTCGGTCACGCCGATACCGGCGATGCCTTGTGCACGCGCCGCTTGCCACCAGGCGGCAGCGGCGTGAGCCACTTGCTCGATCGGCCGGGTGATCAGCACGTTGACGCCATTTGCTTCGGTGACGAGGATCTCGACGAACGGCGTCTCGGGTCGTTCGGTTTGCCGGAACACAAATGAGAGGGCCGGGGAGAAAACGGTTGGGGTGATGGGCACGAATAAGCTGCCCTGCAAGCGGGTCTTCACTTCCTCAGGCGCCAGCCCTGCCAGTCCATTCTGCTGAACGGCGAGCGTCCCTTGCCGTGCCGCTTCGATCACGACGCTCTCTTCACTCCAACGTCGCACGTCGGCGATGCGTTCCAGCAGATAACCATCGATGTCGGCCGCGGCATCGACGGCGGCGCCCGTCAACGTGCGTCCCACCACGTCCGAGCGCAGCGCATTCTCGGCCTCACGCAGCCGGCTGGAAAAACCGCCCAGCTGCGCCAACGTAGCCGAGATCACGATCACGTTGACGATGAGCAATGGCGCCAGGCTGAGCAGGAGCAGCACGGCACCCAGCTTGTAACGTAGACTGGAACGAAATTTTGTCACGGCCTGTGTATCCTGCGAAGTATGTCACACCCGCAACGCCACGTCGTACCCGGCACCCCGTGCCGGCGACGCGCTCAGCGAGCGGCCCGCCGACGCTTCGCGTCGGACACGGGGTGGTATGCCGGATTGTGTGTAAATTCGTTCGCCCCGCAGTTCAACTGCGGGGAATCTACACAACTTTCGGCAAACAGCCGGACATGGGCACACGGGTGTCCAGTTCCAAGTCGCTGGATTCCCGCAAGACTTTCATGAACGCACTTAGCGCACCGTAAGGACTTCGAACCCAACGGCATCCTGCGCGGCTTGATACAACCCGGCGATCGCATTCGCGCCCAATCGATCGGCCAACTCTTTCAATTCGGCAAGCTGTGCGGTGATCGCCGTTCGATCCTCGATCTGGAGAATTTGCAGGCTTTTGTCCTGAATGACGGCGCTCTGAGCCTTGACGTCTGCGGCCGCTGTGTCGACGGTCTCATGATCTTGAAGCAACTCGGTGATTTGCGTGACGTAACCGATCACGCCAAACCCATCACCCGGATTCTCGGCCGTGCCGTTGTCATCATAGTCGCTGAAGCGCGGCCCGGCTGCGCCTTCGAGGATGTTGACGACATGCTCCAAGTGCGTACGCATTTCCGGCAGCGATCCGATCGCCGCCGCGTTCACGGCATTTTGCACGTGTTGGATGGCGACGCCGCTTTGCGCGACAAGCCCCGCGGCAAAAGCGATATTGCGCGGTGTCGGCGGTTCGCCTTCGTTCCTGACGAACAATCGCCGGGCACTGATCAGCGCTTCATCTTTCATCTCGCCTGCCAAAACAATTTCGCCGGTGGGGGCGGCGTTGCCGGCGGCATTGCCCGCCGCCGGTTCAAGCGTGAGCTGGAAGCGTGAATAACGACTGAGCAGATTCTCGCCGTTGGGTGAGTTCCATTCGAGTGTGGCACTGCCGTCGGGGTTTAGCTTGAGCGCCCCGAGGTTGATCACGGCACCCTCATCGCCCAGCAGCCAGGCTTGATACACTTGCTTGTCCGTCGGCGCAGGGAGTCCGTTGAGTTGAAGCGTGAATAGATCGGCGGTGGCCAGTTTGTCACGGAAGTGGGCGATGCCGCCGCCTTGGGAATTTTGCAGCGGAGCAGGAGTATCCACGCTCGGAATGGTTGCGGGCGCTTCGGTTGTCGAAGGCGCCGCTGTCGGAGGCCGTGGAGTGGCGGATGCGGCGCTGGGTGTCGGCGCAACTGTTGTCGTGGAATCTGTCGGAGCAGGGGACTGGGCCGCTGGCCCACAAGCCCCTAACAACCCTAATATAACTAAGGCGAGCAATCCCTCTCGTCTCATCTTGAATCTCCTCCCCTGGTAGTCGTCCCAAGCAATGATCCTGGTCAATGATTGACTAATGACAGTGTACCTCGGAATTGGGAGTCAAGCAAAGGCATGGCGCACTATGCCAGGGATCGATCTGCTGGGCACGAAACCGGAGCTCAGGCGACAACGGCTAACGGCGCAACGTCGATCGTTTGGCAGAGCGAGCCTAAAAACAAACTTCTAGCAAACGGCGCGATCTCAACTTGAGATTGCTTCGCTTGTGGACAGACTAGGAACAGACAGAACGTCATCCTAAATATGGGTAACTTGATATTGGCGCATCCCAGGTGGGCATGCCATACTACGGCGCAGTAAACTCGTTTTCATTAGTACTCGATCCAGTTGGAATAATTAAGGAGAAGAAAATGGATAGTCGCCCCCTTCAACGTCTCATGACGCTCGTGTTAGTGGCAGCCATGCTGATTGGCTGTACTGGCCCGGCTGTCGTGCCCACTGCCACGGACACCGCGGTTCCACCGACCGAGGTGCCACCGACCCCCACGTTTACCGCTACGGCGACAGCCGTGCCACCGACTGAAACGCCCACGGCGACAGCGGTGCCACCCACCAAAACACGCACGCCGAAACCGACGGATCCACCGACGGCTACGCCGACGCGAACCAAGGTGCCCAAGCCAACCAACACGAAGGCGCCTAAGCCGACGGCACAACCCGCTGCGACCAAAGCTCCCGCCACGGTGCCGCCTAACTCTGGCGGCGTCACAAGTGTCATGGTGAAGAATACCTTCCCGCTATCTTGTCTGATTGTATTCTGGGGGCCGGCTGATCTTAAGCTGGATGCTGCTGCGGACGGTAGCGCCTTCAGCCCGATCAATCCGGGCACTTATGGCTGGCGCGCGTTTATCGGCGGGGCAGAGACCGGCGAGGCCGGCAACCTGGAAGTTGCCGCCGGCAACACCTGCGTGTTCATCTGCGATAAAGAGGCGTTGGCGATTCGTTACGGTTGCAAGTAACGCCACGTCTGAGCTGGGAACAACGGGTCCTCTAACAACGGCGGCGACGATCTCGGTGCGAGATCGCCGCCGTTGTTGGCTATCCGGCTGGCGTTGGTGTTAGCACAGGTGTTGGAAGTTCGCTGGGCTTTGTTGGAATGAAGCGGATGGAACCGGCAAACTGTTTCAACCCTGTGATGAGATCGGCGTTTGGCGCTGCCAGGGTTTGCGAGCGCACCGCGCCCACGACTTCAGCGAGTCGGGCATCATAGCGCTGTTTTTCGTCAGCCTTACAACCGATGAGGCTGGTCAACTCCTGTTCCAGTGCTCCCGTCAGTGCCGGAGCGATGAAGACAAAGCCCTTGATGACGGAATGCTCTGGCAGATCGATGGCGAGGATGCCGTAGGCAGGCGTCAGCGGCCCATCAGCGCCGCAGAAAGACTCAGCCTGGCGGAAGATCAGACGTGAACGCACCCGGGGCTGAGGTTCTTCGTCGACAGATATCACCGACCACCAATAGTTGGACACGATTGCCCAATCGTTGAAGCCTGCAAAATCGGTTGGCATCCGCTCGCGCGGTTCGGAACAATTCGCGCTTCTACCACCCGCTAGTACAGTGCCGTGCTTAAAAGCGTAGTTGTATGCATAACCGGAGTTATAGCAGGCGCGCAAAGTGGACGTCAGGCTGCCCCAGGCCGCTGGATAATCGAACGCGATCCCCAGGAAATCATCTTGATAGTGGATCAACGTCTGTGATGTGCCTGAGCGCTGTAACGTTCCTAGCACTTGCTCCACAGCTTGAATGCACTCCTCACTCAGATTTTCGTTCCCCAGCCAAAAGTCCATCGCTGACGGCAAGCTGAGTTGGCCGCTCTCCACATCGTAGGCAGTGTAAGAGAGGCCTAAGATCGAAGCGTTGGGCGCGACCAGTTTCATGACGTGAAAACCTATTCCGCTCAGGTTCACATCCGTCTGCACTTTGTCCTCGATCTCGGCTCCGCCACTCCAACCACCGCGCCGAAACCCGATCCGGCAGCCTGACAAACTTCGATGTTGCAGCGCAGGCAGCGTTAAGGAAGGTCCGGATAATTTCCAGTCTTTCGCTTCCCAGGACATGGGATCATACTTCAACGAAAAATACTCGTTGCGATATTCTTCCGGCGTAACGCTGAGCGTTGTCGGGACCGGTGTGGGTGTTGAGACCTGTGAGGCGGTCGCCATCATGCGGGAGGTTGTGCCTGTCATTGGCGGAACAGTGCGCGGCGTCGTCGTGGACGGTTGACTGCTACAGGCCGTTAAGAGCGCGAGGGATAACAAAGAGAGCGATAAGAGCCGTTTCATTGTCTAGCGCACAGTCTTCAAAGTTTCGTTCACAGCGCGTGCCCAGGCCCGCACGTTGTCGCAGTAGCTCTCTGCTCCCCCAGCGACCACATCGGCGGCGGTCATCGGCCATGGCATGGGGCGATCGTATGATCCGTGGGAGGCCGCTGTGCCTTTAATCTTCCAATGGCGTTGGCTGGAATCCACGCGGGCTCGATTGCGCTGGCGCACCTCACCGGGGGAAGTTTCCCGCTCCACAAACTCCACCAGCAACCGCTGCGCTTCACTCAATCCGGCCGGTGAATACAAGCTGGGATGTTGCAGGTAATAGCACAACACCAGCAGGTGATGGACTTCTGCGCCATAGCGGGGATTTTCCGCTTCCCAAAAAAGCATTTGATGGAAGTGGTCTTCGCATGTCTGTCCGGCTGCCCAGGCTGCGCCGCATTCCAGGCATTTCTGGAGCTTTTCCATGGAGACTTTTATTCCTGTGTTTCGTCCAGGGTCATGAGCACTTTAAGGCGTGCGAGCAAGGGTTGCACCGCGAAGGGAATGCTGCCGTCAAAGAACTCGATCGCTTTTGATCGGCGGCCCACGCGCGCGATCAGCTCGTAAGCATATCCGTCGGGACTTGGCCGCCCGCTCGAGCGGGGCAGCTCGAAGAGGCCGCTCTGCTTGATCAGCTCAGTCAGCTCGGCTACCTCGTCAAGCGTGATGCGTCGCCAGCTTTCTCCCGCAGTGAGTTTGCCTTGTTGCCGAAAGAACACTCGCCCGTCGCGGTACACCAGCACCGCGCGCGTGCTGAAACGCAAGCCCCCGCTCTGTTGCAACGCGATCACCGCGCCGCGCGGCAGCCCCCACCGATCGGTGGGGGCCTGCAACTTTGTTTCACGCGGGCCAGTTGAGATCTGCCCCAGAGTGTCGTCGTCTGCCTTTTTCATGATCGCTCCTCATCGCCAGTCATGCCGTCTGGCTGATCACGCTTGCAGCATCAGGGTAGAGAAGGAATCCTAATCGCCCTTTTCAGATTGGCGATCAGCGCCTTCCAGGTGTTGGCGCCAACGCTGCCATCGACCACCAGGCCATACTTGGTTTGAAAGTCACGGACAGCGGCATCCGTCTTGGCTCCGAACTTGCCATCGACGGCAACCTCGGTATGACCATAGCCATGATTGAGCAGATACTGCACGGCGCGGACATCCTCACCGGTATTCCCCGCTTTCACCCCGTGGCCCTGCACCAGCGCGGCCCAGGTTTGCGCGCCAACGCTGCCATCGACCTTAATGCCTTTAGCGCTTTGAAATTCCTTGACGGCCTTTTCGGTCTTGGGGCCAAAGGCACCATCGGCATCCAGCGTATACCCTTCTGCGCGCAGCAGATATTGTAGTGCATAAATGCCCGTACCCTTGTCGCCCGAATCATAGACTTTCCAATCGGGTCCGGCGGGAGGAGGCGGTGTTGGTGTGGAGCCTACGGCCACTGGTTCTGGGACGATGATTTGAACGTAGAGGGTGCTGCCAAACTGTGTCCCAGCAGAATTCTGCATGCGCCAGTTGGAGCGATAAGTGCCGGGTGCGGCGGGTGCGACGAAGCTGACACTCACATCAACCGGCGCGTTAAGGGCCACGACCGGAACATCGACGGTCGGTGGACCGCCTAATGGATCACCTGATACATAGCTCAGTTTCATGCCGGCCTCCCACTCGCACGTCCCCGAGTTCTTGATGCGCCAAGTCTTGATGAAGGCGGCATTGGGCTCAAAGGTCGTATCATCGGGAATCGTGATATCCGCCATATAGCTGGCGCCGAACGCGCAGCCTTCCACCGTGGGCGTGGCGCTGACGGGCGGCTCGGTAGTCGGCGTGGCAGCCGGTTGTACGGTGTTGGGTGTAGCTTGCACAACGGGGTCGGGCGTTGTCTGGACCATGGCTGTAGGCTCAGTTGTCACTTGCGTGACAGCCGTGGATTGAACTGTAGCGGGTGCCCCGCCCAGATCACATCCCAAGAGCAGCAGAGCCAGGATCAGGACAGCACTCAATAATGCAACGTGACGATGGTGTAACATTCTCCTATGCCTCCAGTTTAAGTTTGGACTTCTCCCCGCTGTGATCCGGTATGGCGGTCCATGGCACTGACCACCCACCAACTCCAACTGCGCTGCATAGCGAGTGTGCCCCCCTGAGTTGGCGCTGTTTACCCAGTTACTTTACTCCCTGCAGCGTCCAAAAAGCGTCCAAACTGACCGGGACAAATAGCAGAATTTACTCAGACAAATTGACCGTCCGTAAGATATCGTCCAGCCGCGCACTGGCTACAGCGAATTCTTCTTCTGGCGCAGCCACGGTGAGGTAGTACACGCGCGCCTTACCCACCACGATGTATTCACGCGCAACGACCACCACGGGCAGCGCGATGCGGCGCGGTTGATCGATCGGCTGCACCACATAGGCGTACACCAGCTGGCGCGCTTTCTCGCCAGCGACGGTGTCGTCCTGCTCGCTGATGAAGTGATAGCCTGCCAAACTGCTCTTCTGCACCACGCGCCGATCGACGAACTCTTGCAGCGTGGGGGGATTCTGCGGATCGAGTTCACGCACCTCGACGACAAGATTGGTCTTATAAGCTGAGTCGGTCGTGGGATTCTCGACCTTCAACAGCACGTCCTGGAGTGAATCGGCCACGCTCCACGCGGTGGGGAACTGCAGACTGAAACCGGTCTCGCTGTCTTGATATAGAGTAGTGCGGCTCAACGTCGCTTCACGCAGTGCCCAGCCCAGCAGCAGCGCCGCGATCACGACGACGGCTACGCCGATGTCCTTGCCCAGATGCGGTACACCCAGGAACCTATCTTCTTGATTTGCATTGGTCGTCATAGCTTGTCTCTTTCGTGTACCACGTCTTGCGTGCTACGGATTGTTCCTACGTCGCAGCGTCACCTGCGTCGAGAAATGCATCAACCAGACCAGCACGCCAAATGCCGCCAGCGCAACCCCCAGGCCCATGATCAGCGATCGAAGGGGCTCCACCTCCAGCCCCGTCGCGCTCACCTCGTTGGTCAGCCAACTGAACAAGCCGTTCAGCCCGGCCGCGATCGCGAAGCCCCCTGGCACGAACCAGACCGGTCGCTGGCTGAACTTATCCTCGGCCATGAACCAGCCCATCAAGCCGCCGAACGATGCCTGCGCCAGTGCGGTCGTGACTACATTGATTACGCCGGGCACCAATTCCACACCTTGATTGTCGATGATGTAATGCAGGTTTAACAGCGTCGCCACACCCAGGCCCGCCACCGTGCCATACACGATGCCGTCCATGCGCTCGTCGAATTCGCTGCCGGCATACACCAGCCGCACGGCGAGATACATGCACGCTTGCAGAATGAAGCCGTTGATCAAAATCGCAGCGCCCAGCGAAGTCTCCAGATTGCGTGGCGCCCACTCGCCGACCTGAAACCAGTTGTTAATCAAGCGCAGCGCCAGAAAATCGGTAGCGACCAACGCTGCCACAAACACCAATCCGATGTGCGTCTTGGGTTCCGGCTCCAAGCGATCCTGGCGATAGAAGTAGAACAACCACAGCGCACTTGGGACGATGGCTAGAAACAGGCCGATGAGGAGCTGCGCCGTTCGATCGAGTGGGCCGAGCGTGCCGGCGATAGCGGCGACGATCAGGCTGAAGATTCCCATCCCGCCGATTTGAATCACGCCTGCGCGCCAAAAGCCGGGATGAGACCGGTTGACGGCCGCGTAGTGTTTGGCGCAGTATCGGCGTCCACCTAAAATGTTGTACGGTTCTTCAACGGGTTCATGGCAGATACAGCAAATCGGGTTGTCGGGCATGAAATCCTCTCTTAAGAAACCGGGTTTCTACGTGCTATCGTTCTTTACATCCGAACTG
>JAUQXC010000855.1 GCA_030834825.1 Thermoflexales bacterium | reverse complement strand
CCATTCAGAACGAAGACGGTCGGATTAGTATTGACACCCGTGTGTGTACCCTGGAAGCCGAAGGAAACCGATCCGCCATTCGCACCGATGGTGCCATTCCAGTGATTGGCAGGCACACTACAAGTGACCGTGGAACCAATTTGACTGCAAGTAGAATTCCACGCGCTGGTCACTTGTTGACCATTCGCATACGCCCATGTCAGCGTCCAGCCTTGAATCGCTGCTGCGGCATTGTTCGTGATCTTGATATTGGCCTGGAAACCATTGTTCCATTGATTGGCGATGGTGTAGTCAACGGCACAGGAACCCCCACCGCTCGCTTTCGTCCGCACGCTCAGTGCCGCGCTCGCCGCCGAGACATTGCCCGCCGCGTCTTTCGCGCGCACGGTGTAGCTGTAGAGCGTATCGGGAGTCAGGCCGGTATCGCTGAACGAGGTCGTCGTGCTGCTGCCCGCCAGCGCCGTGCCGCGATAGATATCGTAGCCGGTCACGCCCACGTTGTCCGTCGAGGCCGTCCACGACAGATTGACACTCGTCGTTGTTTGCGAGGGTGAAGCTAAGCTCGTCGGAACGGTAGGGGCTTGCGTGTCCGTCGAAGTTGAAGTTCGCACGCTGAGCGCCGCACTCGCCGCCGAGACATTGCCTGCGGCATCCTTCGCGCGCACGGTGTAGCTGTAGAGCGTGTCGGCGGTCAGGCCGGTATCGTTGAACGAAGCAGTCGTGCTGCTGCCCGCCAGCGTCGTGCCGCGATAGATGTCATAACCCGTCACACCCACGTTGTCCGTCGAAGCGGTCCACGTCAAATTGATGCTGCTCGACGTTTGTGAAGGCGAAGCCAGATTCGTTGGCGTGGTGGGGGCCTGTGTGTCGCCACCCTGGCTCAGCTCCCAGAAGTTGGGGAAGTTGCCCGTCATCAACAACAGCGCGAGCAGCCGCCAGGAGCCATTATAGTAATCGGTGCTGCTGCTCGTGAATGAGACGACACGATCATACGCTTGCTGCGGCGTGCTCTTGAGGGTGCCGGTCGCTGCGCCGCAATTGACGGCTGAGGGACTGGGCGCTGCCCAAATGGCGGCAGCCGCATTCGCCACGAAGAACACTCCGGTATAGCCATCGACCGAAGTCCCGTCCAGGCGATATTGAGCCTGCACATTGTTGATGCCAACGCTGCTGAAGAAACCACCTACTTCATTCATCGTGGCTTGCGCCTCAGCCGTGTTGTACCACGCCTCATCGACCGCCACGCGCCACGCGAAGCGCGCCGCATCCCAACTCCACCAGCCTGAGTTCTGCGGCTGCCACGAGACCACTTGCACATCACCATCGTATTGATTCCAGTTGGGCACCAACTTGGAACAGTTACCGGCTTTGCCTTGCGCTAGATTGGTGATGGCATAGTTGCGGGCATTCACCGCTTGCCACACGCTGAGATTGTTGGTGAACTTGCCGAACACCGTGTAATAACCGGGAGCAAAATACGATAGATTCACAATGCCCTCGGGATAATCGCGTGCCAGGTTCCACATGTCGCCGGGCAGGAGTTCATCACCCGCGTTGTTGGGCAGGCCGGCCAGCGGTTGTGAACCGGGCTTATCGATCTCATGGGTATAGATGGCATTGATCAAATTGGTGGCAATGGCGCAGTAGTCCAACCCATGGGGACTGGCCGACCACGCACCCTTGCGCACTTTGACGCAGGCATTGACCATACCCAAGGCCATATCTTCATCGCCATCGGTGGCCGCACCGGAACCGATGACTTGTCCGGGGCTGCCGATATGCCAGTCCATCAAGCCCAGGGCGTCCAGATAATCGCGCGTGAACAGCCACAGGCCGTCCAGTGTGGTTTGATCGTCAAAGATCGAGGCAAACAGGATGCCGTAGCCTTGTCCCTCAGACACGGTGCTGGAGCTGTCAACGCCACCCATCACCCGCAAGCGCCCACCGCCGCCCGCATTGTTCGCCGTGACCAGGGCGCCCTTCCATGACGTCCACGCTTGCGTGACATCATTGACATTGAAGGTGACACTGGTCGGTTGATTGTAAGGATAAAGATAAGGATTGCTCGGTGTGGCTTGAACCGGTCCACCCACAGCCAGGCTGCACGAAGTCACGATCAAACTGACGAACAACAGAATGCGAAGTAAGCGTTGCATGGCGACATCCTTTCATTGATGAACTAAAACCGCAGAGCCGGGTGGAACCGATCGGGTTGATGGATTCCGCCCGGCTCTGCACTCCACAACTACCGATCGGGCGGCGGTGTTCACTCACCCGATCGGCTTGATCAAACTCTAGCGGAAATCAGTTATCCCAAATCAGCCCCAACAAGTCTATCTTCCGCGTGTCGAGGGCGCCCCACGTACCCCAACCAGACTCGTTCGTGCCTGCCCGGTAGGGAGTAGTGTAAAGACCACCGGTATCGCCGGATTCTGGATTGATCGACCAGTAGATGGTATCCGTAATGCCTCTCGAGATCAGGTAGTTCACGAAGGCCGTCTGCCACTGAGCGTCAACCGTCTTGTCGGTGAGATAGCCAAAGCGGTTCTGGTCGCGCAGGCTGGCCGCGCCAAGCGGCCAATCCCAGTTGCCGCCGAACTCACCGATGACGACGGCGTAGCCCAGCGCCTTCAGGTAACCGAAGTGCTCGTCCCAACCCTGCTCCAGTAGCGTCGGGTTGATCACGATGTTGCACTGCGCGTCGCCGGCAGCATCACCTTCCAGCCCTGTACACTGCGGCTGGGCCGGGTCCATGAACTGCTTGCCCACGAACACCGACGGGCCGTAAGCGTGCGGCGAGAACACCAACCGATCACGCGGGATGGCTGGCGGGTTGGTGGCTGCTTCGAACAGGTTCTCACCCCAGTTAGGGTCGATGCCAGAAGAGCCGTGCGGCGACTGGGTGATGGTGGTCGGCGAGCCGTCCTGGTTGCCGGCCGAGGCCGAGATGCCCTGCATGAAGATGAGGGTGTTCGGATTCACTTCGTTGATCGCCGCGTAGGCATGTTCCGTGAGCGTCTTCCATTCAGCCCAGGTGTAATCCCATGGTTCGTTGAAGATGTCGATGCCGATGATGTTGCTGACACCCAGTGATGTCTCAAAACCGGCGATCGTGCGCAGATCCTGGAGCCAGAGGGTCTCGTTGTAGGCTTGGATGCGGGTCACGCTGCTCGGGTTATTGGTGGCCGCGCAGGACGAGTCCTCGCGTTTGAAGTCATAGTTGTCGCGAGTCGCATCGACATACGGCGGACGCGCGTCGAGCCGGCCCTTGCGCCAGTCCACGTAGTTGGAGCAGGAGTGGATGTCGAGGAGGACATAGATGCCCGCTGCGTCCAGTTTCTTGATAATCGTCTCGAGCGCCAGGCGCGAGTTGGCGATGCGCACGGACTCATGGTTCTTCAAGAAGTTCGTGCCCTGCGGATCGGTGGCATCGAGGGTCTGGTGAACGAGCGGCAAGCGGACTACGTTAATGCCCATCGCCTTAATCTCGGCGATGTCCTGATCGTAGGTGCGGCCACTCGGCGCCCAGAAGACGTTACCCATATACTGCTCCATCGGAGCGCCGCGGGGATTGGCCGAGTCACTGGCAGGCTCATAGCGGCCCTGAAGTCCGAACCAGGATCCACCGCGAATCTGGATGGGCACACCATACCGAGTGATTCTGCCTTGCGCATCGACCCGGAAACGACCTCCAGTGCTAGCCGTCGTGGTCACGGCCAAAGCCGCGCTGGCCGCTGAGACATTGCCCGCCGCATCCCGGGCGCGCACGGTGTAGGTGTAGGTCGTGCTGGCCGTGAGGCCGGTGTTGACGAACGAGGTGGTGGCGCTGCTGCCGACCAGCGTGCCGCTGCGATAAATATCGTAAGCCGTCACGCCGACATTGTCCGTCGAAGCCGTCCAAGCCAAAGTGACGCTGGTGCTGCTCTGCGCGGGCGAAGCCAGATCCGTGGGCACGGTTGGCGCTTGGGTATCGCTTGACGCCAGCGTCCGCACACCCAAGGCCGCACTCGCCGCCGAGACATTGCCCGCCGCATCCTTGGCCCGCACGGTGTAGGTGTAGAGCGTGTTGGCTGTTAAGCCCGTGTTCACGAACGAAGTGGTCGCACTGCTGCCCACCAGTGTGCCGTTGCGATAGACGTCATAGCCCGTCACACCGACGTTATCTGTTGAAGCCGTCCACGCCAGGTTGATGCTGGTCGTGGTCTGTGCCGGTGAGGTGAGATTCGTCGGAACCGTTGGCGCTTGAGTATCCGGGCCGCTACCGCAGGTCACACCATTGACGGCAAAGACCGTCGGGTTGGTGTTGGTGCCATTGTGCGTGCCCTGGAACCCGAATGAGACCGAGCCCCCATTTGCGCCGATGGTGCCATTCCAATGACTGGCCACATTGCTGGCCGAGACATTCGCGCCCGCTTGACTCACGGTGGCGTTCCAGGCACTGGTCACTTGTTGCCCATTGGCATACGCCCAAGTCAATGTCCAACCCGCAATCGCCGCCGTGCCGTTGTTGGTGATCTTCACATCGGCCTGGAAGCCAGTGCCCCATTGATTCACGATGGTGTACGCCACAGCGCACGAACCACCGCCGCCGGCCTGGGTTCGGACACTCAAGGCTACACTCGCCGCCGAGACGTTGCCCGCCGCGTCTTTCGCGCGCACGGTGTAACTATAGAGCGTGTCAGGCGTCAGACCGCTATCGACAAACGAGGTCGTGGCGCTGCTGCCTGCCAGCGTCGTGCCGCGGTAGATGTCATAGCCCGTCACACCCACGTTGTCTGTCGAGGCCGTCCACGACAAGTTAATGCTGGTGGTCGTCTGCGAAGGCGAGGCCAGATTCGTCGGGACTGTTGGCGGCTGCGTATCGACGGCGGCCCGCGTCCGCACACTCAAGGCCGCACTCGCCACCGAGACGTTACCCGCCGCGTCTTTCGCGCGCACGGTGTAGCTGTAGAGCGTGTCGGCGGTCAAGCCGGTATCGCTGAACGAGGTTGTGGCGCTGCTGCCCGCCAGCGTTGTGCCGCGATAGATGTCATAGCCCGTCACGCCCACGTTGTCCGTCGAGGCCGTCCACGTCAAATTGATGCTCGTGGTAGTCTGTGACGGCGAGGCCAGATTCGTCGGCACCGTTGGTGCTTGTGTGTCCGGTCCTTCTTCTCCGCATGTCACGCCGTTAAGCGCAAAGACCGTTGGGCTGGTATTCGTGCCCCCGTGCGTGCCCTGCACCCCGAAGGAGGCTGACCCGCCATTGGCGCCGATCGTCCCATTCCAGTGACTGGCAACATTGCTCGCCGAGACATTCGCTCCGGTTTGTACCACCGTCGCATTCCAGGCGCTGGTCACTTGTTGACCGTTAGCATAGGACCACGTTAAGGTCCAGCCTTGAACCGGGGTACTGGTATTATTGGTGATCTTAATCTCGGCTGTGAAGCCGCTGTTCCACGTGTTCGGCGTGTACGTCACCTGGCAGGCCGGAGCAGCCAGCACAGGCCGATTCACCCCGATCACCGAGGCCAACAAGGCCAGGACGACGACCACGCTAGTGATCCAGGCTGATGTTCGCGTGCGATTCAACGAATGCATGTTAGTTCCCTCCAGGAAATTTTGTGAAACACAGGCACATCGAGACAGGCTTCAATATCAATATCAATTGAGATTTTCGGGCGAGAGCTCCTTTCAGGGCGTCACTGTGCACGCCGTGCCATTCAAGGTGAAAGCAGCCGGCTTGGCGTTTGTTCCATTCCAATTCGCTAGGAAACCGAAGTTCACCGTTCCATTGCTGCCGATGGTGGCATTCCAACTCAAGTTCGTCACGCTGACGTTCGCACCACTTTGCGTGTAGGAACCATTCCAGAGTTGGGTGATGGTCTGGCTATTGGGGAAGGTCCAGCTCAGCGTCCAGTTGTTGATCGCCGTGCTGCCGGTATTCCGAATCACCACATCGCCCTGGAAGCCGGGAATCCATTGATTAACGATCGTATAGGTCACCTGGCAGCCGCCGGGTCGCGGTGTAGGTGTGATCGTCGGCGTCAGAGTCGGTGTGGTGGTGCGCGTCGGGGTGGGCGTATTGGTCTTAGTGGGGGTTGGAGTAAAAGTCGGCGTCGGACCGGTTGGCGTGGGCGTAGGCGTGGTGGTTCTGGTCGGCGTCGTCGTCCGCGTGGGTGTCGGCGTGAAAGTATTCGTCGGCCCTATCGGTCCAGGCTCCGCTCCCCACACTTTCACACTGTTGTCGTACAGCACAATCTTGTTGGCGGCAACGGGCGTCGATCCGGGGGTCGTAGGAATACCGTCGTATGACCAATCGTTCGTGGGATTCCAGGCCCCGGAACTGGTGATGCGGAATTGCACTTCCTTCCGATACTCCGATTGTCCGCCGGGGAAAATCTTTGCGTTTGTACAGTTGATCGTCACGTAGTAGATATTGTCCGACCACTGCGTGGGTCCAGTCACCGTGCCGCACTGATTGTAATTGGTATTGAGGCTGAGCATCGACGGTGTCACGCCCGGCTCTAGCGTGAAGAAGTAGCGGAACGTGCCCCGGTCCAGCATGCGGGCCGGCCAGGCCGATTTGTTGATCACATACGCTTTGATCTCGGTGAAGTTCGTGCCGGAGGCGTTAACGCTGGCCTCGATCGACAGCTCAGGCCCATCGGGGGTTTCGGCCACTGGGAAGTTCACCAGCGGAGTGCCGCCGTATTCTCGATACAAGCGCGCCAGGGCGCTGGTGAAGCCGGCGTTGTAATCGGTCGCCACTTCATTCGCTTTGAAGTCACCCCGGTCATCGGTGTAGGCATTGTCATTGGTCGTAGTAGGTCCACCGACCAGCGCGCCATAAAGCATGTGCCGATTGTTGAGGGGCACACCTGTCGGGCCACCGTTGATCCACGATCCATGCGCTGCCCGGTGATGGGGATTGATCGGAGGGTTGTTGCCAAACCCGATGACATAGCTGCGGTTATTGGGATTAGCGCCTAAAGCATAGTTGATCTGGTTAACGGCGAAATCGTGGTAGCGGGCATACAAGCTACTGCCCGTCCCCAGATAATCGGCATAGACGAGCGCCGCAAAAGCGGTATTGGCCGCATAGCGCAACGAACCCCAGCCGCCGCCCGTATCAACGATGATCAGACCGCCCGGCGTACGCGGTCCCGCGCCCACCGACCAGTAATCAAGCCAGCGCTGTGCATCATCCCGATAAGTTTGCCCACCGGTCAGCTTGGCCAGTAAGACGTAAGCGCCGTAGCTCTTGTCGTCCCAGGCGATGGTCCACTTGTAAGATTTGATGGTGGACTGCGGCTCAGTGCCGAGGTTAGTGTAGTATTGCTGAGCCTTGGTGAGATACGACGCGCCACTGCCCGCTTGCTTGGCCTCTTTGGCGCGATACAACCAGATCGCCCCCCACACCAGTTCGTCGTGGTAACCGCTCCATGAAGTGTAAAACGGATTCGCACCGGTCACGCAATCGCTGTACTTGCCGCGATAGGTATCGGCAAAGGTATAGAGCTGCTCGGCGTGCGTCAACAGGGTATCGGCGTAGGCGGCATCGGTCGAACGAAAGACCATGGAAGAAGCGGCCATAGCCGCCGCGGTTTCACCGGCCGCGTCAGAGCCGGGGCAGCCGGCGGTTAGCTTGGCCGCGGGCCGGGCCATCTGCATCACTTCCGGCGGACCCCAAAAGTTGTGATCGGCATTGCCATCGCCCACCTGTACATACAGCTCATTGGCCGCCGTGTGGGCCTTGATGAAGTAATCGTTGACCCAGCGCAGGTTGTTGAGCAAGTGCGTCAACTGTCCGCTACTCACGTAAGCCTCGCGATACTCCACCACCCCCCAGGCCAGCATCGTCGCCGAGGCCGCCATCGGCAGACCGAACTTCACATGATCGCCGGCGTCGAACCAGCCACCGGTCAGGTTCTTGCTCACATCTGATCCATCATTCAAAGCAGAATCGCCGCGCCAGGCGACCCGGTTCCAGGCAGGTTTAGGGCCGGAGACTTGCGCTTCATAGAACCAGATCGATTTCTGCAGCGCCTCGCCGTAGTTGTAGGCGGGGGCCGCCCGCACTGCCACAAAGGGAGTCAAGCCGATCGCCGTTGCGATCAATGCTAGCAGCAACATACATGAGACAAGGCGAAAGGTCGTCAGCTGGGATAATCGGTTACGCATGGCAGGCTCCTTTTTGTATCGCAAGATCAACGATGCGAAGTAGGGTGATAACGATCTGACTTGAACACGAGATTCCTTGGGAGCGCTCCCAGGATGTTTCGACAAAAACCGCCCCGTTGGCCGCTTGCCAACAGGGTGCCATGTTTAGAGCGTCATGGCTCAGCCGTAAGTTTTCACACTTTGCTATTACTATAGAGGTAGAAGCTGCTCAAAAAATACATGGAATCTCAAACGAAACGCAGCTCCGGGGGAAGATTGAAACAGGAGGGCATAGCTCAGCAACTGTCAGGTAGCAACACAACATCGTCCGAAAAACTGAGTGCATTTTCCGGGAAAGCGCTGCGACCAACCAGATACGCCAACAGCATCTTGAGCGATTCCCATTTTGATTTACGCCATGCTCCTGCTCGCTCTGCGTAGCCATATCCAGCGGATGTGACCACACCGCACTGCACGCAGTGGGTGCAAGTGTCCGCTCTAAGCGTAAATCATTTAGGAATTCGATTTAGGGAAAAGAAGGTTCAGCGTTGAGTCTTGTTATTTGATGATCTCGATGCCGTCCACCTTGGGGTTGTCGT
>JAUQXC010000854.1 GCA_030834825.1 Thermoflexales bacterium | reverse complement strand
TTATAATCCAGTCAAAACGTTACGACAAGATGCACATTAACCGGCCTCGCGGTTTACAGGGAACTCTCTTCGGACAGGTCATTCACACTTGGCGCTCTTCTTAAGCTCTCGCCGATAGGCGCCAGGTGATGGTCGGCCAGTTCTTGCAGCTGATCCTTGTCGTCCGGGATAATGCCGTCGGAAATGGCGTCTGGCAATAAATCTTCCATAAAGCGCAGCGATCGTAATCGATATCCCCACACAGCCCATAAGATCGCCGTCACGCCGACGACGATCATGAGCAGCCCCATGCCGCGTCCCTGACCGGTGCCGATAATGTGACCCAGACTATCCGCCAACGGCCCGCCGTTTCTTAACCACGGTTCAAATATCCGATCGGCCAGCGCTCCCGCGGTCAGGTAGCCCAACGGCATCATCGACCAGGCTAACATTTGATTCAACGCGATCACGCGCCCTTGCAGTTCCAGGCCGACTTTGGTTTGAATAATGGCCAGCCAATGGGCGTTGATCAAAGCCAGCGCGGCCCAAATGCCAAACAAGCCCAGCGCCGAGAAAAGCGGCGCTGGAGAAAATCCCATGACCGCCGTGGCGAAGCCCATTAAGGCCACAAAGCCCACCATTCCTTCTGCCCGCCGCTTGGTGCCGCCCCACAAGCTCATCAAGAGGCCACCCACCAACGTTCCGGCCGGACCGGCAGCGAGCACTGCCCCCAAGATCGCGGGCGTTCCGAAAGAGAGCAAGAGCGGTGTGGTCAACACGAGGGGGATGCTCAGCAGATAGTTAACGACGACGAAAAAGGCAACCATCACTACTAGACTGCGGCGCTTAATGACGTATTGCCAGCCGCGAAGGATTTCTTTGCCCAGCGGCTCTTCTTGCTTCTTGAACAAGGTATCGGGAAACCGGATCAATAGCATTACCGTGACAGCAAATAAAAAAGTGATGAAGTCGATGAGAATGACACCATGCAACCCGATGGTCAGCACCAAGAGGCCGCCCAAGAGTGAGGCTAGCATGTCGCCGGTGGCGCCGCCCAACTGCGTCAACCCGTTGGCCCGGCCCAGGTGCTGCTTGGGAACCAGCTGGGCGATGGCGGCCGCATAGGCGGGCCGTTGAAACGCGTTGGCAATGGAACTTACGCTGGTGATGAGATAGATATGCCAGATTTGGAGTGAGTGTGTGGCCAGCAAGAGCACAGTTGCAAGCGTTGCGCTGGCTGCGGTCGTGTCACTCACGATCATGATCAAGCGGCGATCGTAGCGATCGGCTACCGCTCCGGCAATGGGCGAAACCAGGATCCCAGGCAGCATGGAGCAGACCGAAATGAGCGCAAAAGCAGAAACGGAACCCGTTTGCTGATAGACCCAGACTCCCAAAGCGAAACCGGTCAGACCGGAACCAATGAGTGAGACAAACTGACCCAGCGCCACAATGAGAAAAGTGCGCAGGCTAGGTGTCAGAGTTCGTCGCGACTGAATGCGACTCGCTTCGGCCGGGCGTGGACCGGCCGGCGCTTGCTCGTGAGCGTTGTTCGCTAGGGACTTGGTTGTCACCGGTGGCGTGGCTGGCGCCACTATGCCTTGCCAGGTGGCGATTTGATTCACCAGGAGGTGCGCGAGTTCATCCGCCTGGTGTTTCAGAAAATAGTGTCCGGCACGTGGAATGACCGCCAGCTCAACTGAATCACTAAAGAAGGCCCATTCCCGGTAACGTTCTTCATAGAATTCGGTCACGCGATCTTTCTGACCAACAATACACACGAGGGGCGCGGCCAGTTTCTGCGTGGAGGATGTGGCATAGGCCTCACTATAGTAGTCTTCGGCTTCGCGGGCATCATGCCGCAAGCTTTGCATCAGGAAGGCCTGCTCAGCTGGATCGATCACATCGGTAAAGCCCCCCAGCGCTTTCAGGAATTCCTGGTAGGACCGATTGGAGATCCAGCGATCCGAAGGGAAAAGCCGGGCCAGCCACTCGAACAAGCGGCCAGGCAACCGGGGCGAGGGGAAGGTTCCGCCCAGGAATACCCCCAACACCGAAGTTCCAGACGCTTCAAGCAGACGTGCGATCTCGACTGCTAAGGCGCCACCTAAACAGTGGCCATAGATGGCGACAGGACCAACCACGAGCTGCTTGATTTCAGCGACGCATCTTTGGGCAACTTCCTCCAATGGCTGAAGTACTTCAGCCGATCGGCTGTAGTCATGACCGGGCAACTCCACCGCATAAAGCGAACAATCCTTAGGCAGCGCATTCGCCAGCGGTTGAAAAGTGATGGCGCTTGCACCGCCATAAGGAGTACAGACTACTGAAACTTTTCTGGGGTGAGCGGATAGCGGTTTCGTCAGTTCATGCAGTAGACCCGTCTGTCGAGATTGGCCCTGCGTCAAATGTTCGGCCAACTGCCGGATGGTGGGATATTTGAACAAATCCATCACGCTGACAGAGGTATCGATTTTGCGCACCACGCGGATAGCCTTAAAC
>JAUQXC010000853.1 GCA_030834825.1 Thermoflexales bacterium | reverse complement strand
AGTGGGCGCTGGGCGTGACGGGTGTCAATCCGCATTTTGGGCCAAGCCGCAATCCGTGGAATACGGCCTACATCACCGGCGGATCGAGCAGCGGATCAGGGGCGGCCGTGGCCGCCGGGCTATGCTACGGCTCATTGGGGTCAGACACCGGCGGCTCGATCCGCATCCCGTCGTCGTTATGCGGCGTCGTCGGTCTGAAGCCCACCTATGGGCGAGTGAGCGTGCGCGGTGTCATTCCCTTGTCCTGGTCGCTCGATCACGTGGGGCCGCTGGCGCGGAGCGTGGATGACGTCGCAGCACTTTTCAAGATCATCGACGTTCATGATGCAACCGATCCTTATTCAATGCGGAATTCCGAACTCCACATTCCGCATGCCACATTCCGCGTTGGCGTACCCGACGATTATTTTTTCAGCGAGCTACATCCCGAAACAGAAGCAGCCTATCGTGCGGCAATCAAGACATTGGGCGAGATTGGCTTTGAACTGCATGGCGTGTCGCTGCCGGGGTTTGAGGTCTCTGAAAAGGCGTCGGCCAAGATTCTGCTGGCTGAGGCCGCAGCCTATCATCAAGAGCACATCGAGCGGCACGCCGATCAAATCGGCACGGATGTGTTGACGCGCTTTCAGTGGGGTCTGGAAGTCACCGGGGTGGAGTACGCCTTAGCGCGGCGCACGCAGGTGGAGTGGCGACACCAGCTGACGCAGCTCTTTGAATCGATCGACGCGCTGGTGCTGCCTGCTACGCCCTTTCCGGCTACGCCCATCGAAGAAAGCGATCCAGTGGCGCTCTCGCGTGGCAACCTCACCCGCTTCACGCGCATGTTTAACCTCACCGGCAATCCGGCTTTGGTGTTACCGTGCGGACGAACGCAGGACGGTTTGCCCATCGGCCTGCAAATCGTCGGGGCGCACTGGCAGGAAGAAGAGATCTTGCACATCGCCAAAGCCTATGAAGCAGCGCGCGGGGAATTTGGGATTGCTGATCTTTGATCGGCCTGGTGATGAGTCAAACGTCATGCCCGAGTGCTGTCGCCTTACCCGCCGCAACACGGCGGAGGCGCGCTAGGTGTATCGGGCAGCTAGGCTGATCTTTCTGAGTTGCGCCGATCGGTCTCTGGATTCCCGCTAATAGCGCGCGGGAATGACTACCCTTGAATATCGATTGACAATACCACCGCCCCATCGATCTGCCTGACTCGATGGGGCGGTTACGCTTTACGGGATGGGTGTCGGTGTCGGCAATTCCACCGTAGGCGTAGGCTGTTCCGGTGTCGGCGTTACCGGTTCCGGCGTCGGCGTTGCCTGCTCCAACGTCGGTGTGACCAGCGGCGAGAGATTAGGATCAACTGTGGGCGGCACTCCGCCTTCCGGCGTGGATGTCGGTGTAGGTGCAGGGAAAGCGATCAGCGCCGTGGGCGATTTGCACGTATCGAAATCGGGGCCGATGAGCAAACGAAACGCGATCGAGCTGTTCTCCGTCGGTTGATTGATCACCCGATCGGCTTTGAGATTGAAGATACGCAGCAATTGATTCAAGCGCGAACCCTTGTTGGTCGTCTGATAGTTGATGATCTGTGTACGGGTGATCGGCTGCTCGGCTATCTCGTAGCGGGGCACGATGAAGCCTTGCGAGGTCAGCCGATCGGTGGCCAGCAGTTCCCAGTTCTTGCGTCCACTGCCGTTCACCACTTCCACTTGTGCTGCAGCCTGCGCGGCCACATTCGACAAAGGCGCCGTGAACGCTTCGCCGATCACCAGCGGCACGCGATCGGGCGCGATGAGCAACACCTGCGCACCGGTGGCGGTGGTGAAACTTTCCAGCGCGGCGCGATCGATCGAACGTTGCTTGATGCGCGCATCGTCGAGCTGCAAGCCGAACGTCGCCAGGTAAGCCACATCATTGACGTTGAGGTTCGTATCGACGATCTGGGTTACGTCGTTCCACAACGACGGTAATTGACCAACCAACCCCTGCTCTTTGATCTTGCTCCACAGACCGCGCAGCACCGCCTGCTGGCGACGCGAGCGATCGAAGTCGTTGGTGGAATAGCGCGAGCGCGCGAACCATAAGGCATGTTTGCCGTCCAGGTTGTACAGACCCGGCACGGGAATATTGATTGTGCCCGTCGGGACGGTGGACAACTGCGCGGTATCGGTAATGATGTCGTTTTGTCCCGCCGGCAGATCAGGAAAGACGTCGTATAGCGCGCAATGCGCCAGCACGTCCACCCCGTTCACCCGATCGATCATCTCCTGCACTCCGGCAAAATTGATGCGGGCATAGTAGTGCACCGGAATGCCGAGATTGTAGCGGATCGTTTCGGCGAGTAGTTCAACCGGCCGGCCGAGCTTGGCACGGTTGGCATAGATATCCACCGTGTTGATGCGATCGAACCGATCAAGCCCCGGAATGAAGACGTACAGATCGCGCGGGATGCTCAGCAGCGAGACATAGTTCGCCTGGGGATTGATGCTGGCGACGATGATCGTATCGGTGCGGCCGATCTTCTCACCCGGACGATTGTCGCTGCCCAACAGCAAGACATTGATGGTGTCGCGCGGCAGTTCCAACGGAAAGACCGGTGTCGGCGCCGGCGTCGCGCTAATCACCAGACTGGCCAAGATGGACACGTTGACGCCCATTTCGTTCTTGCCGCGCGGCGGCACGACGACGAGGGTGGGAGTGGGCGTTGGGGTATCTGTCGCTGTGGGCGCGGGCGTAGGCGTATCGCTCGGGGTGGCGCTGGCCGCTCGCGTGGGCTCGATCACCGGCGTGGCAGTCGCCTGCAGAGTTGAATAAACGGCGGTTGCCTGCAAGATCGGTTTTACAGGCGTTACCGCCAGACTGGCACAACCGGAAGCGCTAACGATCAACAGGGCGACGATTAAGACAATGATTGAGGCGCGGAAACGTTGAGAGAAATAAGACGACAGCAACTTCAGTCCCTTCTGAAAAAGTGATCAAACGCGGCGATTATACTTGAACCAGAGTAAATGACAACTCAAAAGAAACCGGGTTTCCGCGTAGCGAGTCCAGCCTTGATCCCAGCTGATCTGAAAATGCTCCTCCCGCCGTCCCCGGCGGGAGCGGTCGCCGAGGACGGCAACCGGAGCGTTTTTTATGCTTTGCGGTGAACACAGCTTCATGATGTCTGAGTGGAAGAAACCCGGCTCGATTACGGCGTGGGTGTGGGCGGTGGCGTGGGCGTGCGCGTAGGATACACGCCGACGGAGGAACGCTGGCAGGGATCCCAGTCATTGCCCAGGATGATGCGATATTCCACCGTGGCATTGGGGTCCGGTTGCGAGATCAGATTTTGCGCAGGCACTCTGAACAGGCGGCCCAATTCGTTGAGGCGTGAGCCTTTCGTGGTGGTGCGATAATCGTAGATCAGCGTCGTCGCGTAATCCGGCCGATCGGCTGCGCCGTAGCTCGTCACGCGATAACCGGCCCACGCCAACCGATCGGCGCCGACGGCGTCCCAAGCGGGATGGACCGTGCCGTTCAGGACTTCGATCGACGCCGAGGGCTGGCCGGCCTTGAAGGTGAGGGGCGGCGTGACCGCCGCTTGCAGCGTGCCTGAAATTTCTTCCCAGTTGAACAAGAACACGCTGGCGCCTTCTTCGCTGACAAAGCGATGCGCGTGCTGCCCATCGAGGAAACCGCTCTTCATGCGCGCTCGATCGATCTGCGTGCCAAGATTGGCCAGATACAACACGTCATTCAAATTCAGATCGGTCTGCACCGTGCTGTTCAGTTCGCCCCACAAGGTGGGGAGCTGGCCGATGATGCCCTGCTCTTTGATCTTGTCCCACAAGCCGCGCAGCACGCGCTGCTGGCGACGCGAGCGATCGAAGTCGCTGGTGGTCTTGCGCGAGCGCGCATACCACAACGCGTGTTTGCCGTCGAGATGATAGAGGCCGGCCACCGGAATATCAATGGTGCCGGTGATTTCCATGAAGCCAATGTCGCTGACTTCCGGTGGATTGTCCGGAAAGATGTCGTACAACGGGCAGTCGGCCACCACATCCACACCACCCGTCGAATCAATGAGGCGCTTGAAACCATCGAAGTCGACGCGCGCGTAATATTGGATGGGCAGACCAAAGTTGTATTGCAGCGTCTGCGCCACCAGGCCCGGTCCGCCCCCTGGAAAATTACTGGCTTCGCCGTGCGAGTCCGCCAGGTTGATGCGCGTGTAACGCCAGTTGGGAATGTAGACCCACGTGTCGCGCGGAATGCTGAACATGTTCACCGACGGAAGGTCGGGATTGACGCTGACCACGATGATCACATCGGTGCGCCAGCCCGGGGCATTAGGACGCTTATCACTGCCGAGCAGCACAATGTTGATGGTGTTCTGCGGCAGATCGACCATGGGCACCGGCGTGGGGACGTATGTCTGGGTTATCTCATGTGAATAGTTGAAGAGCACAATGTCGAAGGCTGGCGTGACCGTAGGCCGCAGACCGGGCAACGGCGGCTTGGCGGTGGGCAAAGGAGTAGGGGTTTGAGTGGGCGTGTTGGTGCGCGTGGGCAGCGGCGTCCAGGTGCTGGTCGGCGTCCACGTCGCCGGCAAATCTTGAGTGGGCAACTGTCCCAGTGCCGTGACCGTGGGGCGCGGCGTTTCGGTGGAAGTGGCCGTCGCCGCCGGGGCGAGCTGCGCGATAAATGGTTGGGCCGCCGCACTCGATCGGTTGATGAAGCGCCCCAAAACGACTTGCAGACCGGCCAGAGCCACGACGCCGATAATCGCACAGATCAGGATGAATTCAACAGGAGTAAGAGGTTTGCTCTTGCGCATAAGTCACAGGTTCAATCAAGTGGTATGGGTATTATAATTCAGGGTTGTCATCCACAACCTGACGCCAGCTACACGATCGACGGACTGATACTCTACAGTTTTACCACCCTTCCAAATAACGCGCCCATTCACGGTACTGCTGGGCCTGGCGTCCGTACAAGTAACGGGCCGAGGGCATCGGCTCGCAGGGCTGGCGCAACAGATGCATATGAACTTCCGGCAGCGCATGATGTCCTTTACGCCGATTGCAGGCCGGGCAGGCCGTGACCAAATTTTCCCAGGAGTGCGATCCGCCGGAATGACGCGGGACGATGTGATCAACCGTGAGGCGCGCCTGTTCTTCACCGCAATATTGGCATCGATAGCCGTCGCGGCGGAAAATCTCATGCTTGCTTAGCTTCACGCGCGGACGCGGGCGGTGGATCAGATATCGCAGCCGAATGACGCTGGGGCGTGGAAAGCCGGCGCCCACCGTGCGAATCAAGCCGCGACCGTTCTCAACGATCTCAGCCTTGCCCACCATGATCAAGCCCACCGCACGCCGCGTGGAGCAGACATGCAGCGGCTCGAAGTTGCCATTTAGCACCAGGACAGGCTCGTTCATCAGGCCGCTCAACAAAAAAAGCGAGTGCAGTGTTGAGAGCGTCGCACTCGCCCGGGTAATTGAGCGTGAGTATAGCATGTGCGGTTGGAGGCGTCAAACCGACCTCACTCCCTCCCCTCTCCTGAGACAAGAAACACGTCTCAGGAGAGAGGGAGCGCGGTATGCTATAATCGCCCCGATGATCACCAAGCGGCAACTCGGCTATCTCTTTATCGCGATCGGTCTGCTGATCAGCGCAGGCGCGATCGGCGCAAACCTCATCGGCGGACGGGATGCCGGCTTTGGGCCGTTTCAAATCATCGGCATCGGCGCCGGGGTGGTGATCATCTTGATGGCCATTCCCTTGATTAAGTTGGGGAATCGCCCAGCCTAAAGACTCTTTAAACGCAAGACGCACCCGCCGTCGGCGTGTCAACCTCCCGGTGACAGGCAACTGCTAGCCGGATGTGTCTTGCGTCGTGTGCACCTTCGATATGAAGCCAGAAACAGTTCAACGTGTGGGGCGGTGGCTGCTGTACTTCACAGTAGCCGTTTTTGTGTTGTATCTCATCATCTACGTGGTTTATGCCGCAGCGTTATTTCAGTTCCCCTACGACTACGATCAGGGCGAAGGCTTTGAGCTGAACGACAGCCTGTTGTTCTTGCAAGGCCAGTGGCCATATCGCAGCAACGAGGTTTTCCCGTTCTACGCCAGCAATTATCCGCCGCTGTTCCATTGGCTGGTCATGCCGCTCTTTGCGATCTTTGGGCCGACGTTAACCGCGGGACGGGTGTTGTCGTTCGTGGTGACATTGTTGATCGCCTGCCTGGTCGGGCGCGTGGTCTACACCCAGACACGCCACAAGCCGATCGCGGCGATCTCCGGCCTGATGGTGCTGGCCTCCAATTTCATTTATCACGTCGGACCGCTCTATCGTCAACACATGACGATGGTGCTGTTTGAATTGTTGGCCGTAATCTTCAGCGCGCGCTACGCCGATCCGAAGCGCGGCAAGTGGTTCATTTTTCTCTCGCTGGCCATGCTGTTGGCCGCCGGGTATACCAAGCAACTCTCCGTGGCGACGGTGGCCGCGGTCTTGTTCTTCCTGTTTCTGCGCGCGCCCCGGAAAGCCATTCTGGCTGGATTCGGATTGGCCCTGGCCGCCGGCAGCATCTTCTTTTTGATCGACGCGGCCACGCAGGGGCAATGGTTCATTAACACGATGACGGCCAACGCCAACGCCTATGACTATCGCCAGGCGCTTGATCTCTACCGGCAGTTCTTCACGCTGCACTTCTTCACGGCGGCGTTGGCCATCGGTTACAGTTTCTATCAACTGTACTGGGATCGCCTCTCGGTCTACACGATCTGGTTCGGCTTCACGCTGATCAACTCGGCGCTGGCCGGCAAGTGGGGCGCAGGCGAGTCCTATTTCGCTACGGCGATTGTAGCGTCGTGCATTCTTTCCGGCTTTGCGGTGGTGAAGCTGAAGGAAGCCTTGGCAATCAAGCAGCCACGCACTGCATTGATCGTGAGTTTTGCCATCCCCCTGCTCTATCTCGCACAGGCATACAGCTTGCGGCACCTGCCCACCGAGGGGCCGGTCTTCGGCCCGTTGGCCGATCTGATCGGCGTCGGGCGCGGCGCCTCGGTGTATGCCGGCTACCCTTACTACGACTCGCTCGGTTACACCCAGGTCGGGCATCTGCCCACCGCTGAAGATACTGCTGCCGGGGATCGCATCGTCTCCATGATCAAGGCCACCGGCAAGCCGGTCCTGAGCGAAGAAGCGCTGCTGGCCCTGCGCGCCGATCAGCCCGTGGTGACGAATCCGACGCAGCTGTTGAATCTCTGGAACAACCAGGCACTCGATCCCACCGAGTTGATCGCCTCGATCGATCGGCAGGACTACGGGCTGGTGGTGCTGCGGGCGCAGTTCTATCCGCCGCCGGTGCTGCAAGCCATCGGGGCACGCTACGAACCGATCGACGACATCCTGATGAACGGCTTCCAGTATCGCATCCTCGCGCCGCGCGCCGATTATGGCGCCGGTTGTGACGAAGCCCGCTTCTATGGATCGATCTCGCAGCTCAACGCGATCGCGCCGCAGGGCTTCTTCCGCGTGCTCGACCGAGACACCACGCCGATCGGGTGGAGCGGGCCGCCGGGCGTCTCAGAGCTGGAATACCGCGCCGGCGATACGGATGTCTCACGCGGACCTTACTATCGCCTGTGGATCGCGCCGCTGAATTGGCAGGGCCAACCACCCGCCGACGAATCGGGCGCGAAGCGGCTGGGGCAGAATGCCTGTTTCCAATTCTTTGATAAAATCGAGGACACCGACTTCGCGTGGCCAACGGCACGGCCAGATGTGTTGAAGACATTTGAAATCGAACCGTGATAACGTGCTGTAGTGTCATTGCGAGGAGGTCGTAGGCCGACGACAGATGCGCCTGCGCGCAGTGCAGGTGAGCAATCTCGCTGACCGTTAAAAAGATTGCTTCGCCGCTAGCGGCTCGCAATGACATTGACTACCGCTCCCTATTATGCTCAAACCCGTCGATGCCTTTCAAATTAAACTGCCGGACTTTGAAGGTCCGCTCGATCTGCTGTTGTATCTGATCGAGCGCGAAGAGCTGGACATCACGCGCGTCTCGCTGGCCAGGGTGACCGGCGCGTATCTGGAATACATCCATCTGCTGGAACAGTTGCAGGTCGATCAAGTCGCCGATTTTCTCGTCGTCGCCGCCAAGCTGCTGTTGATCAAAAGCGAAGCACTGCTGCCCCGCCCGCCCTCGACGCAAGTTTCGGAAGAAGAAGATGTGGGCGACGATCTGGTGAAGCAATTATTGCTCTACAAGCAGTACAAAGAGTCGGCACGCAAGTTAGGCGATCGGGATGCCGCCGGCCTGCACACTTATATCCGCATTGCACCGCCGCCCAAGATCGAAGCCAAACTCGATCTATCCAACATCACCGTCGATATGCTCATCAAGGCGGTGCGCAATGTGCTGGAGATCGAACCGTCCGGCCCGCCGGTCGGCAGCGTGGTCAAGCCGTTCACGCTGACCATCCGCGATCAGATGAACCTGATCGAACGCATCTTGCGCTACCGACCCAACCTCAGTTTCAAGCGCATGCTGCGCCGCGCGCGTGACCGGGTGGAGATCATCGTCACGTTTCTGGCGGTGCTGGAACTGCTGCGCCGCCACAAAGTGGAGGTGGTGCAGGAGCAGATATTTGGCGACATCTTGATCGTGCCGATCGAGAATCCCGCGTTGCCGGAAGGCGCGGCCATTCCAGACGAGGAAGAATCGGCGTTCGAGATTCCCCGGGCCGAAGCAGAACAGCCGCCCGCCGAGGAGTTTGAGTTTGAGGGAGTTCAGGGAGCGGTTGAGCAAGGCTTAGGGATCGGAGATGTGGAACCAGCAAGCCGTGCAGACGCGGATGAAGAAAGGCCGACGGAGACAACCAGCGATGGATCGATCCTTAGTGAAGATCAGCAAATTTCTGAGTCTGGTGCTGCGGCATCAACCGGCGAGGATCGGCCTGACGCTTGATGCCCACGGCTGGGCCGACGTTGACGAACTGCTGCGCAAAGCCAATCAGCACGGCATAGCTTTGACGCGCGAGATTTTGCAGCAGGTGGCGGAACAAAACGACAAGCAGCGCTTTGCATTCAACAGCGATGGCACACGCTTGCGGGCGAATCAGGGGCACTCGATCGAAATCGATCTGGGACTGGAGCCGATTGCGCCGCCCGATCGGTTATATCATGGCACGGCCACGCGTTTCATTGAAACCATTCAGCAGCAAGGGCTGCTGCGCGGCAGGCGCGACTACGTTCATCTTTCGCCGGACGCCGCGACCGCCCGCCAGGTTGGCGCACGGCATGGAGAGCCGATCGTGTTGGGGGTGAATGCCGGCAAAATGTACGCCGCCGGATGGACCTTCTATTGCGCGGCCAACGGCGTGTGGTTGACCAACCAGGTACCCGTTGAATATCTCGACTTTCCTTCAGGAGCATGACATGACAAACTGTCCCAACTGTGACACCCCGCTCGATCAAGGCGCTCGCTTCTGCTCGTTTTGCGGGAGCAACAATCAGGAATATCGCACGAAGGCCGAAGACCTGCCAAAGATCTGGCAGGCCGCGCAGAAAGCCTATCAACGCAGCGATCAGGCCAACGGTGTGACGCTGTTCAAACAGGTGATCGATTTTGCCCCGACCACGCTGGAAGCCTACTACTACCTGGCCGATTGCTACACCAACCTCGGCCAGTTCGATCAGGCCATCGCCACCATGCAGCAGGCGCAGTCATTGCAGCCGGGCAGCAGCACCATCGCCTTTAACCTGGGTGTGCTGGAGAAGCGCAGCGGTCGCTCGTTTGAAGCGCGCCAGCATGTGCAGGAGGCGCTGCGCTTGCTGGACACGGATGGTCTGGTCAACAACCGCGATGATTTGCGCGTACAGATGCAGAAGACGCTGGACGAGATGTAGTTCAGCCTTCGATCAATCCTTCCTGCGAAGGATCAACGAGGCTCTCGGTCGTTTGCTCAAGCCGCCGGTGGGTGCGTCGCCAAGCCGGCGGCCGCTTGATCCACCAGCGATATAGCCCCAGGCCGATGACCCCACCCGCCACATCAAACAATACCGACAGTCCTTCCGAACTACGTCCCGGCGTGAAGCGCTGATGGAACTCATCGCTGGCGCCATAGATCGCCGTCACCATCAACGTGATGACGATCTCACGTTTGGTCAGCGCCTGATCCCGGCGCAACGCGCGCAGCACGAGCACGCCCAACACCGCAAACTCGGCGACATGCGCGGCACGATGCACCAGGCCATCGGTCGTTTTGCCGCCCACGCGCGGCACATTGCCGATGGACGAGCCGATGAAAATGACGATCATCCACACGAGGACGGGGACCCACCATTTCACGAACTTCTGCATGCCCTCACTCCAACCAGTCGCAAGACCTTTCAGGTTGATAGCCCATAAACTCGCTCAACGTCTAGCACCAAGCGATCCCAACTGAACCGTTCCACGATATCCTGCGCAGCGCGGGCACCCAGGCGATCGGCTCTTTCTCGATCGCGCAACAAAGCAATGACGGCCTGCGCCATCGCTTCAGTATCACCATCGGGAGCCAGCACCCCTGTTTC
>JAUQXC010000852.1 GCA_030834825.1 Thermoflexales bacterium | reverse complement strand
GCCTGTTTGCGCTGACGCCGCTGGAACGGACCCAGTCCAGCACGTTGAACCTGGCGCAAGAGCTGGCAACAACACTGCAGGCCCGCACGCTGATCCTTGCTCCCCAACAGCACGACCGGGCGGCGGCGGCGATCAGCCATCTGCCTTATCTCATCGCCACGACCCTGCTGGATGCTGTGATGAATCTCGATGATGACCTGGCCTGGACCCTGGCGGCTTCCGGTTTTCGTGACACGTCACGTCTGGCTGCCTCAGATGTGACCATGCTGCTGGACATTCTCAAATCCAATCGCGGCGAAGTATTAGATGCGCTGGAAAGCGCGCAGTTCTCTTTGCAAGAGACCATTGAATTGATCGAGCGCGAAGACTGGTTGACATTGCGCGCCAAGCTGGAAGCGGTGCAAGAAAAGCGGCAGTGGTGGGAAGGCGTAAAACATAGTGCGTGATGCGTGACCTCAGGCACGCGTCATTGCGAGGAGTGCTGAAGGCACGACGAAACAATCCCTACGATTAAAAATGAGATTGCTTCGCTTCACTCGCAATGACAAATTGAAAGAGTTTACTTCTATGAATTGGGTAGTCGAATCTTCTGCGTCTCTTCGCGGTGTTGTCTCGATGCCGGGCGACAAGTCGATCTCGCATCGGGCCTTGATGCATGCGGTTCTGGCCGCTGGCACAAGTCACATCCAAAACTTCCTGCACGCGGGTGTGACCGAAGCGATGATGCGCTGTGTACGCGATCTGGGCGTGGGGATCGAGGTGGAGCCTCCCGGAGGTTCAGCAACCTCCGGGAGGTTAATTGTTCACGGCGGCCAACTGCGTTCGCCTGCAACGAATTTAGATTGCCACAACTCCGGCGCGACGATTCGCATGCTGCTGGGCGTGCTAGCCGGGCAGCGCGGCCTCGCTGTGACGTTGGATGGTTCAGCGGGCCTGCGGCGCAGGCCGATGAAGCGCGTGGCTGAACCGTTGCGCTTGATGGGTGCAGAAATCCCGGGCGACACACCACCGCTGATCATTCACGGTCAGCCCTTGCACGGTATCGAGTACACGCTACCCGTCGCCAGCGCACAAGTCAAAGCGGCCATGCTCCTCGCCGCCCTGCAAGCCGAGGGGCCGACGACGATTCACGAGCCTGGCCCCTCGCGCGATCATTCTGAGCGAATGTTGCGCGCGTTAGGAATTTCGGTCGCGACACACAACCAGACCGTCACACTCACGCCGACGGGAAGACCGCTCCCCGCGTTTGAGGCAGTCGTCCCCGGCGATATTTCTTCGGCCGCCTTTATCTTCGCTGCGGCAGCGCTCGTGCCTGATTCAGAAGTAACCGTGAAGGATGTGGGAGTCAACGAGACGCGCACGGGCATTCTCGATGTGCTGGTGGCGCTGGGCGGCGCGGTCTGCATCGCGAACGTGCATGAAGTCAACGGCGAGCTGGTCGCCGACGTCACCGTGAAATCCAGCGAGTTACGCGGCATGATCGTCGCTGGCGATCTGGTCGTCCGCATGATCGATGAGTTTCCGATCTTCGCCGTGCTGGCTTCTCAGGCGCGTGGCGAGACGATCGTGCGTGAGGCGGAAGAACTGCGTATGAAGGAATCGGACCGCATCGGATCGCTGGCGCATGAACTGCGCCAGTTCGGCATACCGATTGAAGAGCGACCAGACGGCTTCGTCATCGAAGGCCCCACCCGTTTGCGAGGAGCTGTGGTAGACTCGCACGGCGATCATCGTCTGGCCTTAGCGCTGGCGGTGGCGGGGTTGATCGCTGAGGGTGAAACAACCGTCACACGAGCCGAAGCCTATCGGGAATCATTCCCGAATTTTGTCGACCTGTTGTGCAGCTTGGGCGGCAAAGTACACGAATAGCACGAATGGTCCAATCCGCAAGCCACATTCCACCAGCATCAACTACCGTTGGCCTTATCGGGTGGCCGGTGGGACATAGCCGATCACCGGCGATGCACAACGCGGCCTTTGCAGCACTGGGGCTGGATTGGCGTTACATTCTCCTGCCCACCCCCAGCGATCAACTGGAAGCCGTCGTCGCGCGGATTCGATCGGGCGAGTTGCAGGGTGCGAACGTGACCATTCCGCATAAGCAGGCGGTGATGCCCTTCCTCGACGAACTCGATCCGGCAGCGCAAACGGTGGGCGCGGTAAATACGATCGTGCGCTGTGATGATCGCCTGATGGGTTACAACACCGACACACTGGGTTTCAAACAAGCCTTAGTCGAGACAGGTATCGAAGTGAAGGATCGACCGTGTGCCGTGTTGGGCGCAGGAGGCTCGGCGCGCGCGGTGGTCTATGTGCTGCGCGAGTTGGAGGCACACCTCACTGTGTATGCGCGGGATGTTGAAAAGGCACGTACGCTGCAGGTGGACTCCCACGGGACAATGTGTCGTCCGCTGGGAGCGCTGGCCGAAATCGATCCGGCGACCGCGTTGATCGTCAACACAACGCCGGTAGGCTTAGCGCCCAACGTCGCTGCTTCGCCCTGGCCGGATGATGTGCCATTGCCCGTGGGCGCTCTGATCTTCGATCTCCTCAACAATCCTCCGTGCACCCGGTTGATGCGGCAGGCCGGGCAGGCAGGCCTGCGCGCGGTCAATGGTTGGTCGATGCTGGTCTATCAAGGCGCGGCGGCATTTGAAAAATGGACGGGGGTTACGCCGCCCGTCGAGGTGCTGAAGCAAGCGCTTGTGCAGAGCCTGAGAAAAGTAGAGTGAACTATGCTTCGATTCTTAACGGCTGGTGAATCTCATGGCCCGCAATTGACCGCCATTCTCGACGGGATGGTGGCGGGCGTCGCGTTATCAGCCACTGACCTCGATCGCGATCTGGCGAAGCGGCAGGTCGGCTATGGCGCCAGCCCGCGCATGAAGATCGAACACGATCGCGTGCAGCTGACGGGCGGTGTCTTGGGCGGGCAGACCACCGGTGCGCCGATTGCCTTGCTGATCGACAATCTCGATCACGCGAAGTGGAAAGATCGCGACATCGCGCCGATGACGATCCCGCGTCCCGGCCACGCCGACCTTACCGGCGCGATCAAATATGGTTATCGCGAACTGCGTCTGGCGCTGGAGCGGGCGTCGGCGCGCGAGACGTCGGCGCGCGTGGCGGTGGGGGCGATTTGTCGTAAATTTCTCGGTGAATTTGGGATTGTGATCGGATCGTACGTGGTGGCGATCGGATCGGTGAGCGCGAGCCTGAGCGAGGAGGCCAGTTATCTCGATCGATTTGCGCAGGCCGATCAGTCTGACGTGCGCTGCCCGGATCCGCTTGCCGCCGAAGCAATGCATGCCGAAATCCGGGCGACCATGGAAGCGAAAGACACGGTGGGCGGTATCACCGAAGTCGTAGCGCTGAACGTGCCACCGGGATTGGGCTCGCACGTGCAGTGGGATCGCCGCTTGTCGGCACGCTTGATGGGCGCGCTGGCCAGCGTGCACGCCATGAAAGGCGTCGAGATCGGTTCGGCGTTCGAAAATGCGCGCCAGCGTGGCACGCAAGTTCACGACGAAATCCTGCGCGAAGGCCAGCGCCTGATGCGGGCCACCAATCGATCGGGGGGATTTGAGGGCGGCATCACCACCGGCGAACCGATCAGGCTGCGCGTGGCGATGAAGCCGATCGCCACAACGTTGACGCCCCTGCGCTCGGTCGATCTGGCAACCGGCGAAGAAACGCACACCCACTACGAACGATCGGACTTTTGTCCTGTGCCGCGAGCGGGCGTGATCCTCGAAGCGATGACGGCTTTTGTGCTGGCGGAGGCGTTGATCGAAAAACTGGGCGGGGACAGCCTCGCCGAGATGAAGCCGCGCTTTGCGCAATTGCGGCAGGCGCGGCTGGAAGATTTGTTGATGGACAATGTGCAGTGGAAATTCTAACGGGTAACCCGCCAGCCGCTGCTTGCGCCTGACTCGTTACTGATCATCCTGCTTGGCAATGGTTTGCCGACAAGAGGCCAGATTTTGATGGAACCTAATTTGATTCTCACCGGCTTTATGGGCACGGGCAAAACAACCGTGGGTCGGTTGATCGCGCAGCGTCTGGATCGGCAGTTTGTCGATACGGATCAGTGGATTGGAGACCGCGCCGGCAAAACGGTGCAGCAGATCTTTGCGGAAGAAGGTGAAGATCGTTTTAGGGCGTGGGAGGCCGAGGCCTGTGAGGCGTTGTCCGAGCCGCAGGGTCTGATCATCGCGACGGGCGGCTGGACGTTGGGGTCGCAGAACAACCGTGAGGCCTTGCAGCGCGGCGGTTGTGTGATCTGTTTGTGGGCCGAGCTGGATGAGATCCTCAAGCGCTTGCCGCAGACCGGCGAACGCCCCCTGTTGGCGGGCGGCGATCGTGAAGTGCGAGTGCGCGAGTTGCTGCAGAAACGATCGGAGGTTTACCGCTCGTTTGCGTGGCAGGTCGATACGACGAAGCGGGACGTGGCCGAGGTGCTGCTGCACGTCATGGCGCTGTATGGCTCAGTCAGCCAGCTAAACGATCCTGATACTTTCTATGTGCCGATGGGCGAACGCGGCAACGCTGTCCTGTTGGGCGCCGGGCTGTTGGATTCGCTTGGCCCGGTGCTAAGCGCGCGGGGTCTGCGTGGCACGGTGGCCTTGATCAGCGATTCAAATGTGATCGAGCATCACGGCGAGCGCGTATTCCGCTCGCTGGCGCTGTCCGGTTTTGAAGTGCGGCCGGTGCGCGTCCCGGCCGGTGAAGAAAGCAAGACGCTTGAGATGGCGGGTGGGTTGTACGAGCAATTGGTGCAAGGTGGGCTTGAACGCAGTGGCGTGATTGTGGCGTTGGGCGGCGGCGTCATCGGCGATCTGTCCGGGTTTGTGGCCGCGACGTACCTGCGTGGCGTGCCATGGGTGAACTGTGCGACTTCGTTGTTGGCGATGGTCGATGCGAGCCTCGGCGGCAAGACGGGCGTCGATTTGCCGTCGGGCAAGAATCTGGTCGGCGCGTTTCATCCGCCGTTGCTCACCGTCAGTGATTTAACCACACTGCATACTTTGCCCGAGCGTGAATTTCAGGCCGGTCTGGCCGAAGTGATCAAGGCCGGCCTCATTGGCGACGCCGAGTTGTTTGAAATGATCGAAAGCGGCTCGACCGAGGTCCAGGAGATCATTCGTCGCTCGATCAAGGTCAAGGTCGATGTGGTGCGCGAGGACCCATTTGAGCGAGGGCGGCGCGCTGCGTTAAATCTGGGTCACACCATCGGCCACGGCCTTGAAGCCGCTTCACAGTTTTTGCTGCGACACGGTGAGGCGATCGGCATCGGTTTGATCGCCGAGGCGAAAATTGCTGAACGCCTGAACCTGGCGAGCCGCGGCTTGAGTGAGCACATTGAAGCCGTCATCGCGAAAGTGGGTTTGCCCACGCGCTACGCCTATTTGGAAACGGACGCGATCGTGCGATTGATGCGCTCGGACAAGAAGAAACAATTAGGGCGTTTGAAATTTGCGCTGCCGCGAGGCATCGGCGATGTCGCGATCGGTGTCGATGTGCCAGACGAACTGATCCGTGAGGCGCTTGAGGCGGTCTGTGACGCGCCATGAGTAAGAGGCTGCCTGGAGATAAGCTCATGAAGATTCTGGTGCTGCACGGACCCAATCTGAATTTGCTCGGCACGCGCGAGCCGGAGATTTACGGCAAGACGACCCTGGCTGACATCGACGCGGCACTGCGCGAAGCGGGTGGGGCGTTAGGCCTGGATGAGGTGCGCTGCCTACAATCGAACCACGAAGGCGCGTTGATCGATGCGCTGCACGAGGCACGCGGCTGGGCCAACGGCATCGTGATCAATCCCGGCGGTTTCACGCATACCTCGGTGGCGCTGCGCGATGCCATCGCGGCGGCTGGCTTGCCGGCGGTTGAAGTGCATTTGTCCAACATCCACGCGCGTGAAGAGTTTCGCCGTACGTCGGTGACGGCGGCCGTGTGTGTGGGGATCATCGGTGGCTTCGGCTGGCGCAGTTATTTATTGGGCTTGCGTGCCCTGGTGGAGGTCCTGACTCCCTCGCCGTAAATACCCGCCCCTAAATTCCTCCTTGACAGCGCCGATATTTGGCGGTATCCTGAAGTCGCTAAAACCTATAAGATTGATAGAGTTTAGACAGCATGAAACTGACCAAACGTGGCGAATATGGCCTTAAGGCGCTCATTGATCTGGCGGCGCAGGCCGACCCTCAGGCGGCGACCCAGATCAAAGATATCGCTCAGCGCCAGCAGATTCCGGTCAAATTCCTTGAGCAGATTTTATTGACCTTGAAAAATGCCGGGGTATTGCGCAGCCGAGCCGGTGTGGGCGGCGGCTATTACCTGGCCAAGGAACCGCGTGAAATCACGTTGGGCCAGGTCGTGCGGGTGCTGGATGGGCCGCTGGCGCCCATTCCGTGTGTCAGCCAGATGGCCTACGAGCGCTGCGTGTGCGCGGACGAAGCGACCTGCGGCCTACGCCTCACCATGCTCGACGTGCGCAACGCCATCGCGGACATTCTGGACCAAACGACCTTAGCCGATGTCTCGACGCGCGTCGAAAACGCGCAGCACGCCGAACAGCGCCCGGCGCGGCGCAGCTCGAAAGCCAAGACCACCACGCGCACCACGCGCTAGATTTCACTGGCGAGGTAGGCGCGTCAGCTTGGGGCCTCAAAAGTATACTAATAAACTAGAATTTATATACAATGCGGCCCCGTTCCGAAAATTATTAAAAGTGGAGGCAGAACATGCAGCAGCAAACTTGTCGTTGGATCGTGGTCGTTGTGGTCGTGGCCTTGATCGTGCCGTTGATCGCTGCGTGCGGGCAGCCGGCGGCTCCATCGCCGGGCGGCGAATTTCAGGGGACGATTACGGTCTCGGGGGCATTCGCCTTGTATCCGATGATGGTGCGCTGGGGCGAAGAATACCAGAAGCTGCACCCGGGCGTGCAGTTCGATATCTCGGCGGGCGGTGCGGGTAAGGGCATGACCGACGCGCTGGGCGGCCAGGTGGATATGGGCATGGTCTCACGTGAGATCAAGCCGGAGGAAGAAAAGCAGGGCGCTTACTGGGTGTCCGTCGTGAAGGACGCCGTGTTCCCAGGCGTGAATGAGAAGAATCCGGTCCTGCCAGACCTGATCAGGCAGGGCGTAACGCAGGCGCAATTTGTCGATATTTTCATCACCGGCAAGATCAAGACCTGGGGCGAGTTAGTTGGCCGGCCAGAGATCACAGACGAGATTCATGTCTATACCCGCTCAGATTCTTGTGGCGCGGCGGATGCGTGGGCCAAGTATCTGGGCAAGACGCAGGAAGATCTGCTGGGCATCGGTGTGTTCGGCGATCCCGGCATCGCCGAAGCGGTGGCGAAAGACCCACTAGGTATCGGTTATAATAATCTCGGTTACGCGTACGATGCCGCATCCGGGAAACCGGTCGCCGGTCTGACAATACTGCCGCTGGATGCGAATAGCAATAACCAAGCCGATGCGGATGAGGTGCTGGATACTAAAGCGAAAGCCATGGTGGCCGTCGCGACCAATCAGTATCCTTCGCCGCCCGCGCGGGCTTTGAATCTGGTAACCAAGGGCAAACCAGCTGGTCTGCTGCAGGATTTCATCCTCTGGACGCTGACGGAAGGCCAGAAATTCGTGGACAGCGCCGGCTACATTGCACTGCCGCAAGATTTATTGAACGAAGGACTGCAAAAGGTTAAATAGCACGGCAGGCCGATTGGGCGCAGAGACTAACCCGGTCTCTGCACCTGCCTTGTGCAAAGGATGGGCAGATGGCTCAAGACACAAGTGTGCGCCCGCCACCCGATCGAGCTTTACTCGCCCGTCGAGCAAGCGATCGGGTGGCCGGGCGCTTCTTTTGGCTAATCGCCCTGTCGCCGATCGCCCTGGTGCTGGTGATCCTCAGCACGCTAGCAGCGCGTGCCCGATCGATCCTGGATGTGAAACCGCTGGGCGAGCTGTTGACGGGCGAAGTTTGGAAACCGCTCGCCGGGCAGTTCGGTTTTGCGCCATTTATCATCGGCACGTTGTGGGTGACGCTCACGACGATGATCATCGCTGTACCGATCTGTGTGCTGTGCGCGTTGTATCTCTCCGAATATGCCGGACGCAGGTTGCGCGGCCTGATGAAACCCCTGTTGGATATTCTGGCGGCCATCCCCTCGGTGATCTATGGCGTGTGGGGCCTGCTGGCGATTGTGCCGATTGTGCAAAGCTTCCTTGCGCCCGCGCTGGAGCAAGTGCTCGGCTTCATTCCGCTGTTTCAGTCCAAGAATCCCACGGGCTTCAGCGTGTTTTCGGCGGGATTAGTGTTAGCCGTCATGGTGACACCCGTGATCGTCGCCGTGACCTATGAGGTGCTGCAGACCGTTCCGCAGGGTTTGCGTGAAGCCTCATTGGCCATGGGCGCGACGCGCTGGCAGACGATCAAGTACGTGATCCTGCCGAAGGCGCTGCCGGGTGTCAGCGCCGCGATCGTGTTGGGATTCTCGCGGGCCTTTGGCGAGACGATCGCCGTGATGATGGTGGTTGGTAACGTGCCGCAAATGCCCCAATCGATTTTCGATGCAGCTTATCCACTGCCTGCGCTGATCGCCAACAATTACGGCGAGATGATGTCGATTCCGCTGTACGATGCGGCCTTGATGGGCGCGGCGTTGATCTTGCTGCTGGTGGTGCTGGGCTTCAATCTGGTCGCCGTGCTGGCGCTGCGACAGGCGACACGGAGGGCAGGGGGATGAAAAAGAAACTCGCCAGACGACATGTGGAAGAAGCTATCTTCAAGGTATTGATGAGGGGTTCGTTCTTCTTTGTGGTGGGCGGCCTGGGCTTCATCTTGATCACCGTCGTCGTGAAAGGCTTGCCGGCGTTGACCCTGGACATGTTGATCCAGACGCCCAAGGGCGGTTTCTACCTGGGCAAGGAGGGCGGCATCCTCAATGCCATTGTCGGCTCACTGTATCTGGCCGTGGGTGCGACGCTCCTGGCCGTGATCGTGAGTATCCCGATCGTGTTGTACCTGACGACCTACGCTCACCGATCGCGCTGGGCCGGGACGATGCGCCTGGCGCTCGACGTGATGTGGGGCATTCCTTCGATTGTGTACGGCGCGTTCGCGTTCATCATCATGTTAGCCATCGGGCTGCGGGCTTCGCTGCTGGCGGGCATCATCGTGCTGGGCTTAATCGAGATTCCGATCATGGTGCGCGCGATGGATGAAGTCATCCGATCGGTTCCGCCCGAACTGCGCGAGGCGTCGTATTCGCTAGGTGCGACGCAGTTGGAAACGGCTGCGAAGGTGGTTTTGCGGCAGGCGCTGCCCGGCATCGTGACGGCGATCCTGCTGGCGTTCGGACGCGGCATTGGCGATGCCGCTGCGGTGCTTTTCACGGCGGGCTACACCGATCGCCTGCCCGATGGCATGCTGCGGCCCGTCGCTTCCCTGCCGTTGGCCGTGTTTTTTCAACTGGGCACGCCGTTCCCGGAAGTGCAGCAGCGGGCGTATGCTTCGGCGCTGGTCTTGACGATCATGGTCTTGATCATCAGCCTGGGATCGCGCCTGCTGGCGCAGCGCTTAGCGAGGAACGTGGTCAAATAATGCCCTCACCCCACAACCCGCTCCTAGTATGGGAGGGGGGAGAACACGAGATGCAACCCCATATCCAAGTCCAAAACTTGAAGGTTACTTACAGCGGACAGGCCGCCTTGAAAGATGTGTCCGTGGAGATTCCCAAAGGCCAGATCACGGCGATCATGGGACCGTCGGGCTGCGGCAAGACAACGCTGTTGAAGAGCATGAATCGCTTGCTGGAATTGAGTGATGAAGTGAAGATTACGGGGCGGGTGTTGATCGACGGATTCGATATTTATGATCCGGCCGTCGATGCCACGGAAGTTCGCAAGAAGACCGGCCTGCTGGCGCAGCGGCCTTTCCCGCTGCCGATGTCGATCCGTGACAATGTGGCCTATGGTCTGAAGCTGCACAGGATGAAGCAGGGTAAGGAAATCGATCGGGCGGTGCAGCACTATCTGGAAATGGCCGGGCTGTGGGATGAAGTTAAAGATCGCTTGAAGTCGCCCGCAGCACGCTTGTCGATCGGGCAGCAGCAGCGCTTGTGCCTGGCGCGCGGGCTAGCGGTGGAGCCGGAGATCATTTTGGGTGATGAACCCACCTCGGCGCTCGATCCGATCTCGGCGCAGCATATCGAGGCCCGCTTGCATGAGTTGAAGGAGAAATACACGGTGGTGCTGGTGACGCATACGCTGCGGCAGGCGCGCCGCTTGGCCGACTATGTGATCTTCATGTATCTGGGTGAAGTGGTCGAGGCCGGAATCGCGCGCGAGGTGTTCGCACATCCGCAAGAGGCAAGGACGAAGGAATTCATTGAAGGCGCCATCGGGTAAAGAGGTTGGCGTTGATGAATGAAGAGGTGAAAAAGCCCCTCGCTTTAAGCGAGGGGCTTTTTGCTGTGCGAACACGCCAGATATTATTTCAGTAGCAGGGGCAGGAAGACCCAGCTGCTCCAGGTCGGTGTCGCCGTGGGTGTCGCCGTGGGCGTCCGCGTAAATGTTGGTGTAGTTGAAATGGTCGGTGTCGGCGTGTTGGTCGGTGACGGCGTCATCGTTCGGGTATTGGTTGGCGTCGGCGTAAAGGTGTGTGAACCAGTCGGTGTCGGTGTGTTGGTCGGTGACGGCGTCACCGTTCGTGTATGAGTCGGTGTCGGGGTAGTGGTCCACGTATGGGTGGGCGTGGGTGTTGCAGTTTGTGTGTCAGTTGGAGTAGGCGTCTGGGTGTTGGTGGACGTCGGCGTCGTGGTTCGCGTGTTGGTCCGCGTCGGTGATGGCGTAATCGTTCGTGTATTGGTCGGTGACGGCGTAATCGTTCTGGTGTTGGTGCGTGTGGGAGTGGCAGTGCGTGTATTGGTCGGCGTTGGCGTCGGCGTATTCGTGATGGTACAAGCTGAGGTGGTGGCGCTGGCGACATTACTGTAAGCCGAGTTGCTGCGATTGTAGGAGCGAATGCGATAGTAATAAGTGGTGTCGCACGTCAGCCCGGTATTGGCATAGGTGGTAACATTGGCCGTCGTCGTCATGATCGGCGTCCAGGTCGTGCCGTTGGGCGAGCGTTCGATCTTGAAGCCCGTCTCGACGCTGCTGGTGTCCGTCCAGGATAGGTTAATCTGTGTGCTAGAAGCTGGACTGGCCGTCAGGGTGGGCACGCCACAGGTTTGCAGATCGGCCGTCATGGTGGCGCTGCTGTTGCTGATGTTTACTACTCCCAGGCAGGTGTCGAGGGAGGTCGTGCCGTACCACGAGCTGCTCTCTGGATTGGTGGTCATGTTCCAGGTGCGATTCGTGGTTGAGCCAGGGAAGGGATCTCCGGTGTTGCCCTGGTTGGTTTTGAGCTCCAGCTGACGTGCGCCATCGGCCTGTTCCAGGGCGGCCAGATAATGTTGGGTGTCGCTGCACAGGTAATGAGGCTGTACCGTGCATTCTTTGTCATTCTGCAAGGAGTAGGTGTTCATCGCCTCATCGATGTGCCAGATCAACAAACCCGCTCCGGGCAGGTACTCGTCATACGAGCCGGAGACTTTCTGGCGGTTCTCGATCAGGAAATATTCCGTAGGGTTCAGCGCAATGGTCTGCAACCTGGGAAGAAGGTCCGAAGAATAGGTGTAGGTTAGCACTTGCCCGGTGATGCTGGTGGTAATGGAGGTGGTTGTGGCAATACCCATCTGCAAGCGGTTCCAGGCATCGGGCCAGGCGGGCGAGTTGCCGTTGGTTCCGTTCCAGGAGCCGCCGGCCATTAAGGACCAATCACCGGCCCCGTATGAGGAGTAATCGCGATCGTACAAATCGGGCAAGCCCCAGAAGCCGTGTCCCATTTCGTGCGCAAACACTCCGATGGTCATATCGCTGGTAGTGGAACTGACGGTGGTCCAATATTCGGGCATGATCACATACTTGCTAATCCACTTGCCGTCATAGTTGCGCGCCGTGCGCAGATTCCAGGAGTGTGACCAGATGTCGTTGACGCTGCCGGTGTATTCGGCGCCGCGCCCGGCGTGAATCAGCATGACGGGTTCGGCATAGCCATCGCCGTTGTTGTCGTATTGCGAAAAATCGACGACGCTGTTGATGGCATCCACCACATCCTCGGCCAGTTTCTGGCAGTTGTTGGGGTAGGGCGCATCCGTACAGTAATTGCCGCTTACGTAATAGCTGTAGGTCTGCGGGGCGCGAATCCAACCCAGGCTGCTGGGCAGATTGACCGTGACGATATCGATCTGCCCGTAGGAAACTTCCGAGTAGTAATCGCGCACCGAGCCACGTCCCGCGACGGGCGCGGCAAAGATCAGGCTATCGAAGAAGCTGGCTTGCACGGTGTGGACTTTGTCGCTGAAGTCGACGACCACGGCCAGGGCGCGAATCGAGCCGGTGAGACCGGTGGGTCGAGTGGCTTGATCTATGCCCAGCACTTTTGCGATGAAGGGGAGGCGCAGATAGAGAGGAAGCTTGACGTCTCCCGACGCAATCTTAGCGCGCAGTTGAGGGTGCGGCGGCATGGGCTGGGCCAGAGAGTGAGCAGGTCGAGCGGCAATGACAGAGGAAGACAGCGCGAACAGCAACAATACGATGGCGATCCAACTCGGCAGGGTGCGAAAACGGAGAGTCATGGTGGGTTCCTATGATTGAAAAGGATGTGAGATAGTGTACTGCCCAGGCCCGTGCCATGTCAATGGGTCATTACACCCATTCGCGTCTAAAGCGATGGACGATTAAAACGAAAGTGATCGCGATAACGTGCCGACGTGGGCAATTGATCGGGGAAGGTGAATTGCCGATTTTCGAGTTGAATGCGAGAATGAAGGACGGTTACCCCTCTATCTTTTCCAAGCGTGAGGCCAAGATGGAAGCGATCGAATCGCAGATCGATGTGAACGATCCGAAGTTCAAAGAGAACGCGGCGCATCACCGGCGCCTGGCTGAGGAATTGCGCGAACACGTGAGAAGCGCGCGGCAGGGCGGGGGCGAGAAGTATCAGAAGCGTCAGCGCGAGCAGGGCAAACTGTTCGTGCGCGATCGGATCGATAAGTTGTTGGATCGGAATTCGCCCTTCCTGGAATTGTCGCCGCTGGCCGCCTATGAGGTGTATCACAACGACGCACCCTGTGCGGGGATCGTCACCGGGATTGGGCGGGTCAGTGGGCGCGAGTGTTTGATCGTGGCGAACGATGCCACGGTGAAGGGCGGCACGTACTATCCGTTGACGGTGAAGAAGCATCTGCGGGCGCAGCAAGTGGCCGAGGAGAACAACCTGCCCTGCCTCTATCTGGTCGATTCGGGTGGAGCGTTCCTGCCGATGCAAGATGAGGTCTTCCCCGACGCCGACGACTTTGGCCGCATCTTCTATCATCAGGCGCGGATGTCGGC
>JAUQXC010000851.1 GCA_030834825.1 Thermoflexales bacterium | reverse complement strand
GATGCCGATCAGGAGCACTGCAATCATCGCGTAGACGCCGCGTGAGATCTTGAAGTGGAACAGCGCAAAAGCGATGACGTATAACACCAAGCCCGCCGTCACCCCGCCCGGCCAACCAGCTCCCATGAAATTCACGTCGATGGCCACGCCCAACCCGATTGCGCCGAGAATGCCGAAGATGATCATCGAGCCGATCAGAGCGAAGGCTGCGCGCTTATTGGGAATCCAGCCGATGAACTTCAAGGCGTAGAAGAAGAGGCTCAGGAACAGGAATTGCTCCAGTACAAAACCTGCGACGCCGGTGTTGACGAATGAATCCCAGGTTTCGTTGTGCGATCGATCGGGTGAAGCATTGCGCGCTTCGTAGTGCGCCAGATCGGGTGGGTAGAAGCGATTGTAAGCGACGTACATGGATTCCGGCCCATACCCAATGAGCGGCCTTAAAACGTTGAGATTGTCTTGCGATCCGTCGGGGAATTGCAAGGGATCGTGCGGCGTGATCAGCTTCACCGAGCCTTCCCAGATCAGCGAACGGACCTTGCCGGTGCCGCCTTCCGATTCTAGCAGCGAAGACAGGCGACCGAAAGTGCCGCTCTCTTGCATCTCAACTATCGTGGGATGATCCGAGAAATTGATCAGAAACAATCCCATGGCACCGACCGCTGCAAACAAAATCCAGGACGCCCACAGCCAACGCGCAGAAGTTCGGCGGATACCCGCAGCCGCCAGTAGGGGTATCAAGCCGCCCAACAGCGCACCCATGACCAATAGTGTGATCTTGAATTGCGGTGGCGGAAACAACACGTAAGTCAAACCTGCTCCTGCGATGGCTGCGCCAATGCTGATGACAGCCATGCCCAAGGCCTTGAATACATCCCATGGCTTGATGGGGTACTGCTCTTCGATCGGTTGATCAGAATCGGGTTGCTCGTTCAGGGCGGCGGGGGTGGTCGTGCTGTGCAGCGAGACCCGCAGCAGCAGCAAGCCCACCAACCCGAAGATGAACATGCCGGGCAGCCAGCCCAGCAACGGGCCGCGGCTATCCGCAAACCCAAAAGCAATCAGTTGCAGAGCGGCCACGAATAGATAGACGCTGGCGCGCAAGATGTCGGAGAGGCGCGATTCCTTTTCGGTTAGGATCACGCGGAAACTCTCGATGAGACGACCCATAGTCAGGAAGAAGGCCATGATCAAGTACGCGGCCACAAAGATGGGATTGCCCATGTTGGACGCCACGCGCGAGGTCACGTCGCCGCCCCAGGGCAGCGGGTCTTTGCCGGAGTGCTGAATCAAGCCATAGAACGCAATGGGCAGGCTGGTCATCACCACCACGGTGACAAAACGATCCAATTGATCGCGCCGCCGCAGGTTCATCACCATCATCCAGCATACAACGATGTAGGACAACATTGAATACAGGCCCTGCAGGCGCTGGTACGAACCGAAGATGCTGACGCGCGGCACCACCGAAAGTAGCGAAGCGATCACGTAGATGACCACGAACAACAGCGTAGGCAGCATCAAAGGCGTGCGCCACGTCACCCGATCGGGGCGCTCGCCGTTGCGGTTGCGTTCCTCCAGCCACTTGATGATCCACATGCCGATCATCAACAAAGCCAGGGACCGCACCAGGGTGATCTTGTCCGGCTCGAAAACGCGGCTGGAGTAGACGTTGAAGAACAGCGGTGCCAGGACTATGGCGGCCAGCCAGCCAGCTTCGATAACGCGATCACAGAATGCGCTTAAACGGCTTGAATAGGTCATGATTACTCTCTAATCTTTGATCTAGGATTTCTGATCGAGGACGCTCGCCATGAAATGGGTATGGCACGGCGAACCGCGCGTAATCATACCATAGATGGTCTGTTCATGCGCCCGGTGCAGTTGCTGGCCACGGTTTGCCGCTTGCCGGCGAAGGCCCAGTTGATGTTTCGAGAAGGTGCCAAGAGTTGAGCTGGAGGGCGACTGCCACACCCGAATCCACGTCTGCCGGGATAGGATCCTTTCGGAAAGAGATGCAAATTTGCGCCAGACGACTGTGGCATGACATTTATCACCAATATTTCATCAAATTGGTACTACCCTCTTTTTCACGCCTTGAGTACCCTGTTCTTACTGAAATAGAGCCTCCATTCTCTAGCCAAGATGGCGGCTCATCCACCCTGGGCAAGGTCTACCTCCCGCTACGCATAAGACTCTTTCCGGGTGGTCTGGGTTGAGGCTTTTCCGGTCTGACTTGGAAGAGCCGCTAGCCTAAAATAGCCAAGCACAGTGTCAGCATCCTGCCAACCAGCCCAGCATACGAATCTCGCACACAATGTCTTAGAACGGCTAAGCACCCTGTGGGCTACAGCTGCGATCGGGCCTGCCTATCACCACCTCTTGCAAACTGCGCTAACTGCCGTTCCATCAGCCCCTTCGGCTCAACCCTGCGGACGGGCGTTGCCACTGTTGACGCTCTGCGATCTTTGCTGCCAGGCGGCTGGCGGCGAGGCCGGTCGAGCAGAGCAGCTGGTTGCAGCCTGGTACTTGTTTTACTTTGCCGCACACGAGCTTGACAGCCTGGAAGATAACGATGCCGCCGCCTTGCTTTCCACACTCGGCCCCGCTTGTACATTGAATACAGCGACCGGCCATCTTCTCACTGCGAGTTGGTTGCTTGGCTCTCTTGAGGAGGCCGGGATCGATCCCCGAACGGCTCACACTATCCGCCAAGATTTTTATCGTACTGGCTTGCAGATGTGCGCCGGGCAACATCTTGACCTCACTTTGACCGAAATCAATTTGGCGCAGTGCTGGCAGATCAGCGAAGCAAAATCGGCCGCCTTTTTCGCGTTGGCCTGTCGATCAGGTGCACGCCTGGGCACCACGAATAGAGACTGCATCGACCATTTGGGACAGTTTGGCTACCACCTCGGTATGCTTCTGCAAATCAGTGATGATGTGGGAGATCTGAACCTCGGCGATCAAGCCGGCGTTACGCTCATTCACGATCGGTGGAGCCTGCCCATGGCCTACACCTGGGAGGTTTTACCCGCTGCCGAACGCGCCCAGTTCTATGAGCATCTGCAACTGGCTGATAAAGACTCTCGCGCCGCAACCAGAGCTCGAGCACAAATCGTGGCGAGTGGCGCACTGATCTATTTAGGTGTTGAAGCTGAACGGCATAAACAATTAGCTGAAACTTCCCTGAACGCACTGGGAGCAGAGCGCCCAGCCAGCTGTGAATTACGGGCGCTGGTGCAGCAACGTATCTTCTTTGAATGCTATGCGTAAACAACGGTTCCAGCAAGCAGGTCTCTTGGCCTGGTTTACAGTGGCGCTAGGTACATTGCTACTGACAATCTGGGGGATGCTGCAGATCAGCTCTCTAGCCGAGCTGGGCTTCACCTGGTCGTCGAAAACCGGTGTCATCAACTGGCTCGCGGAGCCGAATCCATTTCCGGCGATCCTGCAACCGGGCGTCCGGATTTTAAGCGTAGAAGGCGTCCCAGTGCAACAGGTGCCGGCCCTTCCCAGCAAAACAGCTGGAGAAACAATTGAACTAGTGATTGTGAATGAAGCCGGAGAAGCGCAGCTGCTTACGATCCCCCTGGCGGACCCGTCTGCAATGGACATTCTCGCCAGAGTGGAACCTCTGATCATTGCTTTGACATTCTGGGTCTTGAGTGTCATTGTTTTGTTCTTTAGTGACCTGCGGGTACAAGCCCGGCTGTTATTCTTATCCTGTCAGGCGGGGTGTGCCGTGCTAGTGTCAGGTGCACTGTCCGCCTTCGGCTTGCCCGGTGGCCCATTATTTGGTTTGCTGTTATGGTGGTTGGGTCCGCTGGTCATTCACCTGCATCTTCATTTTCCCTATTCCAGGCCGCCAAACTTGATCCGCCGTTGGACCCTGATCCTATATGGTGGAGCGTTTATTGGCAGTCTGCTCGACGAAATGCATCTGCTATCCAGCTCTGTCTACACCGCTCGCTATTTGTGGCTGGTCGCAGGGCTAACGATAATGCTGGTCTTGCTCGTCAATTCTTATCAATATGCCCCCACGGCAGAGAGCCGCCGCCAAGTACGCGTAGTCGCTCTGGGTGGCCTGGTGGCGGTGTTACCTTTGATTGTCTTTTCGCTGCTTCCCGATGCGATGTGGCATCAACCCATTTTGGCTTACGAGCTATCTTTCCTGTTTCTGATTACTTTACCCTTAGCTTATGGCTACGCCATTCTCCGTTATCGTCTCATTCACCTTGAACGTTATATTAGCCGTAGCACAACTTACATCTTGGTCTTCTTGATCTTGAGCGGTTTGTATATTTTTATTTACGCCTTACTCCAACATACCTGGCAGCTCGCCCCCTGGCAATATCCCATCATCAACTTGCTGATTACTTTGATCCTGGCGGCGGCCTTTAGTCCGCTACATCGGCGCGTGAATATTAGTATCAATCGCGCAGTGTACGGAGGCTGGAGTGATTATCAATTGGCCGTGCAACGAGTCAGCCAGGCTTTAAACCGCACCATTGATAGTCCCACATTGGCCGAGACGCTTTGCCAGGAAATTCAAACGGCCATGCAATTGGAATGTGCCTGTCTGCTGTTGCCTGATGGTCCCAACAGCTACAGTGTCTGTACGGGGATCTGTCCGCGTGGCACGTGTCAAATCGCAAGCAAAATATCCACAACCGGCATGTTGATCATTCAGCGTTGGCTGCAAAGTCAAAACGGTCCCTTGGAGGCCAGCCTCATGCAGGAGGTAGCTGCTCGTCTGCCGGAGTTGTCGGCGGTTGAAAAACAACTGCTTAGTTGTGAATACGCTCGTCTCTGGATTCCGATGCATGGACACATTCCAACTTCGGGTGTGCTGATCTTGGGTGAACGCCGAGGTGGAGGCATCCTCGATCGGACTAACCTGGAAATCCTGGAAGTTCTGGTACAACAGGCGAGCATGGCACTCGAGAATACCTATTTGATTGCCGAGCTGCGGCAGCGCATGCGCGAAGGCGAACGACTGCATCGCCAAATCCTCTCGGCCGGTGAAGAAGAACGAAAACGCGTGGCCCGTGAGCTGCACGATCAGATCATTCAAGAATTGGTGGGGTTGAACTACCATTTGTCTGAACTGCGTGCCAGCCCGTTTGCGCCCGAAGCGACGCATGCCAGCCAGCTGCAGGACGAAGTGCGACGCATCTTGGGCGAAGTACGGCGCATCTGCACTGACCTGCGCCCGCCCGCTTTGGATAGTTTGGGATTGATCTCGGCTGTGCGCTCGCGGTTGCGCGAAATGGAGAAACTCGCCGCTTTTGAGATCGTCTTTAATTGCGACAGCGACGACATTCAAGATTTGCCCGACGAAACAGCTCTGTGTACCTATCGTGTCCTACAAGAAGCACTGCTTAACGTGCAAAAACATGCGGCCGCCAAACGGATCGAGGTAACGCTGCGGTTGAGCCCGGATCAAATCGAGTTAATTGTACAGGATGATGGACGCGGCTTTTACGTTCCCAGCCGCTTGGGGCAGCTAACCGATGAGAGTCATTTTGGCTTGGTGGGGCTAAGCGAAAGGCTGGAATTATTAAGCGGAACACTTAACATCATCTCGACCCCAGGTCAAGGAACGCAGCTGAAAGCGAGTCTGCCTCGCTCACTGACCTCAAGTCTAGTCGTGGACGCCTAGAGCTTCTGCGAGGAACACACCATGTCGATTCGCGTCTTATTGGCAGACGATCATCCGATCGTCCGTTCAGGCATTCGCAATGAGCTGGCCCACTACCCTGACATCGAAGTGGTTGGTGAAGCGATTGACGGGAACGAGGCGCTTAGCTTAACGGACACACTCCATCCAGATGTGCTGCTCCTCGACCTCAACATGCCGGGGCCGAAAGCGGTCCACATCATCCGGACATTGCAGACAAGATCAAATCCGCCGCGTGTCCTAGTTCTCACAGCATACAGTGACATCGGAACTATCTTGGGTATGCTTAAAGCCGGCGTGCATGGTTATCTGCTCAAAGACGAAGAACTGGGAATGATCAGCGAAGGCATACGCGCAGTTGTACAGGGCAAGATTTGGCTGAGTAACGTCATCACCCAAAGTCTTATCGGGCATACCGTCCAAGAGGAGAGCAACCCGCCGCAAGAGATGCTCAGTCCGCGTGAGCTGGAGGTGCTGCGGCTTCTTGCGCAGGGATGCAGCAATCAACGCATCGCCGCCGAACTATCGATCAGCAAACGGACGGTACGCTTTCACGTGGAAAACATCTTATCGAAGCTGCGGGTCAGCAATCGGACAGAAGCTGTGACGGTGGCGCTACAGCGCAAGTGGATCGACCTGTAGCTAAGACGGCATCTTCACGCGTGTACAGCGACCCTCGCCAATCCATGGCGGGGGTCATTCGTTTTGTTGGCCGGTGCAACACGCTGTCATACAGAACTAAGATGTGGCTGAGCACATAACTGGCTGAAAAGCCAGTCGGAAAACTGGCAGATGCGCCGTTCAGTTGCGGCGCTAGCTGTAATACACTGCATCATAGTGAGCGCCTGTGAAATACACTGTTTGATCTGGTGATTTGTCGATAAGTCGACTGGCTTGAAAGATATCGTGTCTGGAGCCTCTTTATGGATTTTTGCCAGCTGTAACTTAGAGGACTCCGGTGTTGCAAGGTAGCCCCCACTTTGCCACACCGGTGCCGATCTGCCAATCTTGCAGGAGGACGCCCCATGGAAAAAGAAGGACAAGTCACCGAGTACGAGTCGCCTGAGATCGATGTTGTTGAGACCGACTACGATCTGGCGTCGTACTATGAGACCTCTGCCGCGATTGCGCCCGCGGCGGCAGCGGCAGCCGCTATCGTCGCAGCGGTGTATGCGAAGAACTGCGCCTGGTAACGTTCATCTAGTTCCAATCTCGAGTGACCCCACTCTGGTCGGCCTGTGGGGGCCAGGCCGACTAGTTGGAGCAACGGCACACCAAGAATGGTTATACAAGGTGCTTCATCGTCTAATCAGGTCTAATGTGCGGCAGGGATTTGGCGACCCCGGTGTTGCAAGGTAGCCCCCACTTTGCCACACTTGTGCCGATCTACCAATCTTGCAGGAGGACGCCCCATGGAAAAAGAAGGACAAGTCACCGAGTACGAGTCGCCTGAGATCGATGTCGTTGAGACCGACTACGATCTGGCGTCGTACTATGAGACCTCTGCCGCGATTGCGCCTGCAGCGGCAGCCGCCGCCGCCATCGTCGCGGCGGTGTATGTGAAGAACTGCGCCTGGTAACGTTCATCTAGTTCCAGTCTCGATCGACCCCGCTCTGGTCGGCCTGTGGGGGCCAGGCCGACTAGTTGGAGCAATGGCACAATGAGAGTCGTCTTTTTCAATTCTAACACGATTCGACATCCAGCCTGGTTGGTAGTGCGCATGCTTCTGCCACTCGTGAAACGGATCATATTTGAAGCAATCCTGTTCATCGTCGTGGCTGTGATCTTCTTCATCGCCGTTGTCCGCCAATCGATCACGGCCGCCATCCTGCTGGGCGCTGCTCCCATCTTGCTGGGTGCCATGTTCATGGGCATGGGCACCGCCATCCACGAGATGTCCCACGCCTTTGCCGGTGCACGTCTGGTTGATTCTGACTACCCGTTGGCGCTGGTGGTGCCGACCTTCCGGAATCCGTTCATCCGATTCGCTCCACATCGTCTGAATGTTCCTCCCGCACAGATCATTGTGATTCTACTGATGGGATCACTTGCCGGCCTGTTGGTTTCAGCCCTGATTCTTCTAGCGCTGCTCACTTTGCCGGACCCTGGGAATATCCGGTGGGTGTGGGGCGCCTACGGCCTGGCGATTGCGATTCCGCAAGTTGTGACGCTGGTGCCCATTGGGCAAACCGATGGAGCAAAAGTTGCGAAATTGATGCGAGAGAAATCGGTCACCTGGCTTGAGGTAGGTCGGGCGGCCCGACAGCTCTTCCACTCCTGAATGCAGACCTTGTGGCCAGGCCCCTGCCTGCCCAGAAAAAGAAAGGAGTTGATTACCATGTCGGCACTCGAGCGTAATGACTGGACGTCACTAACACCCAAAGATATTCTTCATGTGTGGAAGTACGAAGAGGCGCTGGGAACATTGCGCCGTATCGTTCTGTATCCGATCGACTTTAATCAACTGGCGGATGCTGAGGCCGCTTCACAGCGCGGCGAAAAAGAGGTCCGCATCGTAGGTTCCAAGATCACCCTCAATGGCACAGCCGCCCTGATCTGGGAGATGTGTGATGGGACCCACACCGTCGAGGAGATCGCCCAGACACTGGCCCAGCGCTTCCACGTCGACGCCGCGCGGATCCTGCCGGACATTCAGCGGCTATTTAAGCGGCTCGAGCCGTACAACGTGTTGGAACTCGATTGGTCCCCGCTCTAAAGAGCCTGGCGCTGAAAAGCAAAAGTGAGTCGAAGATGATCAGCGTAATCATCCCCACCTTCAATAAGGCGTCCCATTTGGATTTGACGCTTGCCTCGTTTACGCTGCAAACCGATCAAGCGTATGAGATCGTCATCGTGGATGATGGCAGCACCGACCACACACGTGAGGTTGTCAAGAAATATCAATTGCTGTTACCCCTCACCTATCTCTATCAAGAAAACCAGGGTCGCGCGAAGGCCAGGAATACCGGTCTGGCCCAGGCCACTGGTGAATTTGTGCTGTTCAACGACGATGACGTGATTTTAGCGCCCGATTTTCTGGCGGAACTCCTCAAAACACTCACGAGCGGGAACCCGAATAAAGTGGTTATCCCCTGGAGGCGGGCGGTTTTATCGATCTGGGAACCGGGCTGCCCCGACTACCGCGAGTTGTTCTATTTTCTGCACGGCAAGACGGAGATTGCGAATAAGGTGAAGAAAGGTGAAAGGTTTCAACTGACATCGACTCAAGCGCTGCAGGCTTCTTTTGAGACTGAGATCAAAAACATCTTAATGGGCGATGCCTGGTTTGATCCCATCGATCACTTCGATCAATTAAACCGCTTTTGCTGGGTGTATGCGATCACCGCCGCTCTCGCCGTTCCTTTCCAATCGCTTCAGACGGTCGGTCTGTTCGACGAGCACTACACAGGCTGGGGCGTCGAAGACAATGATCTGTGTTATCGCCTGTTCCAGAATGGAGCCGATTTCATCCTTGAGAAACAGGCCGTCGCTTATCAACAGATCCATCCCATGTCCAGCACCCGTGAAGACCGAAAGCGGGAATACGCGGCCAATCTCGAATACTTTTGTCGCAAGTACAACACGCTGGAAGCCTTCCTTTTTTGGCGGCTCATTAAGGGCAAGCTCAACCTGCTGGCCGCCAATCATTTTGCCAACAAGATTAGGGCCATCGACGATCCTGCGGTCACCAATGTAATCATGAACACTTATCGCGAACTCCTAACGGTGACCATGAAGCAAAACTACCAGCAAGCAGCCTAGTGCGTCGATCTAGCCTGACGCACCGACAAGGAGAGTTCTCATGTCAGTTCCGGAACGCGACGATTGGTTATTCCTGACCCCCAAAGACATCCTGCATGTCTGGAAGTATGAAGAGCAGCCCGATGCCTCCCGCCACATCGTGTTGTTTCCGATCGACTTTAATCAACTGGCGGACGCTGAGGCCGCTTCACAGCGCGGCGAAAAAGAGGTCCGCATCGTAGGTTCCAAGATCACCCTCAATGGCACAGCCGCCCTGATCTGGGAGATGTGTGATGGAACCCACACCGTCGAGGAGATCGCCCAGACACTGGCCCGGCGCTTCCACGTCGATGCCGCGCGGATCCTGCCGGACATTCAGCGGCTATTTAAGCGGCTCGAGCCGTACAACGTGTTGGAACTGGACTGGTCGCCGCTCTAGAGCTCGACGGGCTGTGGCAGAAGGAAAGACTTATGGTTCCCTGCGACATTTTGCTCATCTCACCTCCATCGATTGCTAAGCTACGCCGACCACCCCGCCAACCACAGGTCAGCAAAGACGGTTACGTACCGCCGCTTGGGCTGTGCTATCTGGCGGCCGTATTGGAGCGGGGCGGATATCACGTCGATCTCATCGACATGCAAGCCGAGAACCTGCGCGGCACGGACCTGGCGCACTGGGTACGAGAACGCCGGCCGCGGGTAGTTGGGATCGGCACGACGGTCGTGACGTACAAAAACGGCTTACGGATTGCGGAACTGGTCAAAGAAGTTTCACCGACAACGCCGATCATCGTCGGTGGTCCGCAGGCTACTTTCTTGATTGAAGAGACGCTGGCTTGCCCGGCCGTTAATATCTTGGTGCGCTTCGAGGGGGAAGAGACCATCGTAGAGTTGATGCACCACTTTGATGGTCAGGGACCAGCCCTCGACCAGATTCGCGGCATTGCTTTCCGTGATGGTGGACGCATCCATCAAACCGAGCCACGTCCACTCATCGCCGATCTGGATGCTTTGCCATTTCCAGCTCGTCATTTGTTGAAGGGATCGTTATATGCCAAGCCCGGCGTGCTCATTACGGCACGCGGCTGCCCTTCGCACTGTATTTTCTGCGCCGCCAACACGTTGTATCCGCATGTCCATTATCGCGCGCGCGCCCCCCAGGCAGTCGTCGACGAGATCGAGGATCTGCTGAGTTATGGAGTAGGCGAGTTTTTCATCGCCGACGATGCCTTTACCTTGCAACCCAAGCGCGCCATTGAAATCTGCGATCTGATCATGGCGCGGGGTGTAAAGGCGCGCTGGACGTGTGAAGCACGCGTGACCTCGATGACCCCGGAACTCGTCCGCAAGATGCACGAGGCCGGTTGTTACTTGGTGCAATACGGTGTCGAGACCGGCAATCCCGACATCATGAAACTCATCCGCAAGGGCATCCGCCTCACTCAAGTCGAGGAAGTTGTGAACTTCTCACAGGCGGCCGGTTTGGATGTGATCTGCTCATTTATTATCGGCTTCCCCTGGGACACGCAGCAGACGGTGCGTCAGACGATAGACTTTGCCCGTAACCTGTGTCGCATGGGCGCCCGCGAACCTAACTTAGGCGGCCCGAATCGCGGCCTGGTCAACGCGATGTTTGCTTATCTCACCCCTCTGCCAGGCACTCATTTGTATGACCAGGCTGACCAGTTGGGCATCCGTCTCCTGTCGCGCGATTGGGATCGTTACACGATGGCTTCACCCATCATTGAGACGCGACATTTAAGTGCTGACGATATGCGTGACCTGTATATCGAGGCAGCACGCTCGGCTATTGCTCAACCGGTAGTTGCTGAGGTGACCTAATGCCAATCTGTGATGTGCTCCTCATCGTGCCGCCTAATGCTTCGTTGGTGCGGGGTGCGTCCAGCGGGGCCGGCGCAGGATTCATTCCCCCACTGGGCCTGGGTTACCTGGCGGCTGTATTGGAGCAGGTGGGTTATCGGGTCGACATCCTCGACATGGATGTCATGGCCTGGCGCGGATCAGATCTGGTGCGTTGGGTGCAAGAACGACAACCCCGGGTCGTCGGCATCAGCTTGATGGTCGGCAGCTACAACACCGGCTTGCGCGCTGCGCAGCTTATCCGCAACGAATGCCCGCCAACCAAGATCGTGGTCGGCGGACCACAAGCCACTTTTCTTGCCGAGGAAATCCTCAACCATCACCCGGCCGTGGATGTGGTCGCGTGCCACGAAGGTGAGCTGACACTACTGGAGCTGATGCAGGCTTGGGAGACTAACCCATCAGCGTTGGAGAGCATCTTGGGCATTGCCTTTCGTAGGGAGGATGGTATTCATCAAACGCCGCCGCGACCGTTGATCAAAGACCTCGATACCCTGCCACTGCCCGCCCGTCA
>JAUQXC010000079.1 GCA_030834825.1 Thermoflexales bacterium | reverse complement strand
GCCGCGTTCCTGGCCGACGTGCAGCGCCAGACCGGGCCGACCGTCATCGTCTTTGAAGATGTGCAGTGGGCCGACGAAGCCACGCTCGATCTGATCAAGTTCATCGGACGGCGCATTCAACGGGCGCGCGCCTTGCTGGTGATCACCTATCGGGATGACGAACTTGGCGTGCGCCATCCGTTACGCCTGCTGCTGGGCGATCTGGCAACGTCGACCGCCGTGCAACACTTGACGTTGGAGCCACTCTCGATCGAGGCCGTGCGCACCCTGACGCAGGGTCGGGCGGTGGAACCGATCGCACTGCACCGGCAAACAGGCGGCAATCCGTTTTTCGTAACCGAAGTGTTGGCTAACAACACGAGCGGTATTCCGACCACCGTGCGCGATGCCGTGCTGGCGCGCACCGTGCGTCTGTCGGCCTCGGGGCGCGCCGTGCTGGAAGCTGCGGCCGTCATCGGCGCGCGCGTCGAGCCGTGGTTGTTGGCTGATGTGGTAGGCGCCGAAGCTCAGGCCGTTGAGGAGTGTATGGCGATCGGGATGTTGTTGGCTCACGGAAAGATGCTGCTGTTTCGCCACGAACTCGCTCGTCAAACGATTCTGGAAGCGATCGTGCCCACCCACCTCCGGGTGCTGCATCGCTTGATCCTGGACGCACTCAAGTCTTCACCCGTCACAGGCCACGATTATGCGCGGCTTGCCCATCACGCCGAGGCTGCCGACGATCACGAAGCCGTGTTGGAATATGCACCTCTGGCAGCGCGTCAGGCAGCCACCGCCACTGCGCATCGTGAAGCTATGGCGCAATATGCCTTGGCGTTGCGTCATGCCGCCGAATGCCCTCCTGCCGATCGGGCGCAGCTGCTCGAGTCGTACGCTGTCGAGTGCGGCCACACCGATCCGCTGGAAGCCATTGCGGCACGGCGTCAAGCGCTGGAACTATGGCGCGCCAACGGTAATCGCTTGAAGGAAGGCGAGGTCCTGGCGCAGACCGTTCACTCGTTGGTGGGCATGGGCCGCAATGCTGAAGCCGAAGAAGCCAGCCGCGCCGCCATCGAAGTGCTGGAAGCGCTGCCGCCCAGCCCGCAATTGGCGTTGGCGTATCGCATGCATGCGCACCTGCGTATGCTCAATCGTGATTTTGCCGAAGCGATCCGGTGGGGTGAGAAGTCGATCGGGTTGGCCGAGAAGTTCCAGGAAGCCGGGGTGTTGGCTATGGCCTACAACACCGTCGGATCGGCGCTGATGTTTTCCGATTACGATCGCGGCTGCGCGTACCTGGAACAAAGCCTGCGTATCGCGCGCGAACACGATCTGGATTTTTGGGTGGCGAATGCCTATTCCAATTTGGGCGCGGGCTGCGGCGAGTTGTATCAGTTTCAACACGCCGATGAATTTCTGACTGCCGGCATGGCGTTTTGTGCCGAGCGCGATCTGGATGTGTTGCACTGGTATATGATCGCGTGGCAGGCGTTGTCTCATTTGCAACAAGGCCGTTGGGCCGCCGCGCATGAGTGTGCTACGCTGGTGGTGCAACAACCCAGCGCCATGACCATCAGCCGGATCACGGCCCTGCTGACTTTGGGCCGCTTGTACGCGCGGCAAGGTCATGAGGCTGCAACCGCAATGTTGAATGAAGCGTTGGAGCTGGCGCGGCAAACGGAAAGTGTTCAACGCCTGGCCCCGGTGTACGCGGCGCGCGCCGAAGCGGCCTGGCTCAGCGGCGATCGTGCCCAGACATTGATCGAAGCTCGCGCTGTTTACGATCTGGCGTTGAGCAAACAACAGGCCTGGTTCATCGGCGAGCTGGCCATGTGGTGTTGGTACGCGGGCGATCGGGTTGATGTCCCTGCTTGGACAGCTGAACCCTTTGCCTTGCAGCTTGCGGGCGAATGGCGCAACGCGGCGCAAGCCTGGGCGCGTTTGAATTGCCCGTACGAACAGGCGCGGGCGCTGGCCGATGGCGATGAAGCCGCTCAACGTGAGGGGCTGATCATCTTCGATCGGTTGGGGGCTCGTCCGGCGGCCGAAGCGGTGAAGCAGCATCTGCGCGAGCAGGGTGCGCGCGGCATCCCACGCGGGCCGCGACCGCTGACGCGCGAAACGCCTTTCGGTCTGACCCTGCGCGAACGAGAAGTCCTCAAACTGCTGGCGGATGGCGCAAGCAATCCGGACATCGCCGCCCGTTTGTCCATCTCGCCGAAAACGGTCGATCACCATGTCTCGGCCATCCTCGCCAAGCTCAACGTTCGCACCCGCAGCGAAGCGGCCGTGCTCGCGCGCCAACGGCACGTCATCTGATCCTCGTCGTTCTCCAAAATAGGGAAGCCTTCCGCGTAAGATAGGGAAGCCGATCGAAGCGCGACGCGGTGAAATCGACTATCCTGTTGCTGGCCAAGTAAACGGGAGAAGATCGCATGCCGCGCTACCTCGTTGAGCGGACTTTTGTCGCTGGACATACCCTGCCCGATCGTGAACAAGACCATCAAACCAGATTGATCTTTGACGGCAATAACACCGCCGAAGGGGTCACGTGGCTGCACTCCTACGTGAGCGGCGATCGCCGCCGGACGTTCTGCCTCTACGAAGCGCCCGACCCCGCCGCCCTGCGCCGCGCAGCCAGCCGCAATGAGCTACCGATTGATCGGATCACCGAGGTAAGCGTGCTCGATCCTTGATTTCACGGATCGCTGGGGAGGAGTCTCACATGCTGTCGCGCACGATAGTGATACGGCTCATGGGTATGTTAGGTCTTGGCCTGTTATTAACGCTGGCATCTCGCCCATCGCCAGCGCCTAAGTTGGCGGCCGCGTTAACCGGGTCAGACACGGTCATGTCAGTTCCCAACGTGTCCGCAGCTGTGTACCTTCCACTCGTCTTGCGGAATGTGAACGTTGATGTCGTCACGCCACCGGATGGCATCGCTTCGTGGAGCGCGCCGATCGCGGTTTCGCCATGGGATGGGAGCATCTGGGTCGTGAACCCCGACGCTGGCTCGGTGTCGGTGGTGGCCGCTGACACCTTTCTGAAAGAAGCCGAGATCGTCATCGGTCAGGAACCTTGGGCGTTGGCCATTTCTCCTGATGGCCACAGCATCTACGTGATCGATCGCGCCGCGGGTGCACTCGTCGTTATTGCCGCAGCGAGTCACCAAGTGCGTGCCCGCGTGTTGCTCGGCCCGGAGCCGATCGCGATTGCGTTAAGCCCGACCGGCGCAAAAGCCTACGTGACGATCAGCTCGATGTCTGAGGTCGTGGTGATAGACACACACCGTCTTGAAGTCGTAGCCCACATCCCCGTTGATGTCCGACCTTACGCTATTGCCGTTACTGACGACGGCGACGGCGATGATGCCGACGAACGCATCTACATCACATACTTGCAGTCGTTCTTGCGCCCGGGCGGAGTGGAAGCCACAGATGATGGGCGCCAAGGACGTGTCACTGTTCTGAATGCCGCCACCAACGCGATCCATACCACTATGACGCTCTCGCCCGACAAGCATGGCTTTCCGAGCAGCCTGTCCGGGATCGCGCTGATCGACGATCGGGCCTGGGTCCCGCACGTCCGCGCCGCACCCGATCTGCCCAACACCCTCACCCGGATTGTCTTCGCTGCCGTCGCCGTGCTCGATCTTAATCAGGCTGTTGAAGACTTCCCTGCCCGCCTGCTGCTCAACGATCAATCTATTTTTGGATCGCCGGTCAACAATCCGGTCGCAGCGATTCCGGCCAGGGATGGTCAAACACTCTACGTGGTGCTGGCCGGCAGCGACCTGATCGAAGTGATTGATGTCGCCGAGCATGATCAGCCGCGCTTGATCAAATTTTTGCCGACTGGAAAAAACCCGCGCGGGTTGGCGTTGAGCGCTGACGGAAAGCGCGGCTACGTCATGAACTATTTGTCGCGATCGATCACCGTCCTTGATCTGGAGCGGCTCGAATTGATCACCGAGGTGGTCGTTGCAGCCGAGACGCTCGATCCCGAAGTGTTGCGCGGCAAGATCTTCTTCAACACTGCGGCGAACCCCCGACTCAGCCAGGGATCATGGATCTCGTGCGCGAGCTGCCACCTCGACGATGGCACAGACGACGTCACCTGGATGTTCCCCGACGGTGCACGCCAGACGCCGGCCTTGTGGAATGCCGCGCAGACGCTGCCCTGGCATTGGTCGGCCGCGCTCGACGAGTCACAGGACGTGGAGTCGACTATCCAGTTGATTCAACACGGACTGGGCCTGGCGACCGGCATCGATCCGCCATTGCTGGGCGCGCCGCAGGCCGGGCGTGCAGCTGATCTCGACGCACTCGCCGCTTTTCTCGAGCGAGGCATTCGTGCGCCTGCTGCACCGTCGCCCAAGGGTGACATCACCTATGGCCGCAGTCTCTTCCAATCGACGGGTTGCGCGAGTTGTCATGGTGGACCAGCTTGGACGATCAGTGCCACAGCGGGACCTGCGGGCACGCTCGATCCAGATGGCAATGGCATGGTCGATGCCGTCTTGCGAAACGTGGGCACGCTGAATCCGCGCGACGTGCGGGGCGCGACTGGATTCGATCCACCGTCCTTGCTGAACGTGGGGCTAACGGCTCCCTACTTGCACGACGGTTCATTGCCGACGCTGGAGGCGCTGTTGGCTTCGGGACATCCCGATCCGCACAGTCACGGCAACGGACTTGACGACGAAGAACGGGCAGCGCTGAACGCTTTCTTGCGTTCGATCGGATCAGACACGCCGCCGATCGATACTCATTGAAGACCAGCCTCGAGCCAAGCGGGTAATGAATATCTAGAATCTTTGCAACCAGGGAAGGGAGACTGATCATGACCAAGACACTGCTGCGCGCCGTGATTTCGGCCACACTGGTGGTGGCTTTGCTGCTACAGCCCGGGTGGAACGTCACACGGACCAAGGCCTTGCTGCACGATCTTTTTGAAAAGGTGAGCCTGATACCGACGCTGGCCCAATCACTCACCGGTACAGGTGAGAGAACGACACCTGCGAGTGCGAGGTTGTCCACCGCTCCGGCGTTAACCGCTACGAACAATGTGTTCCTACCTCTCATTATGCGACCGCCTGGCCCGCCGTCATTCGAGATCACGGCTCCCAACGATGGCTGGACCGTAAGTGGCATGTTGTATTTTGCCGCACAGCCGATCGGACCTGCCCCTATCTCCAGCGTATCGTTCCGGGCCGGCTCAACCAGCCTGGGCACCGATTCAACTCCCGCCGACGGGTTCAAGGCATTTTTCAATGCCAGAAATTTCCCTGCCGGACCACTCCAGCTGGTGGCGATAGCCAGCGGCCCCAGCGGCCAAACCAGCAAGAGCATTACGGTCAATGTGCTGCCGGATCCTCCTTCCAGCGGCAGGATTGGTTCGCAGGGCGGGGTGCTGGATAGCGAAATTGGCAGCATCATCACGATTCCACCAGGCGCGTTGCCGGACGGGACGCTGGTCACAATAGATGAACTGACCCAGCAAGAAGTAACGGCTCAGAATGGCATCAACTGGGAAGCGCTGGGCGTCACCTTCCTGGGGGCGCAGCGCATTCAAAGCGCCGCTCCCTTTTCCCTGCCTTATGGGGTCGCTTCGGCCAATTTTGGCAACCGCGTCCAGCCAGGACAAGCAGTGGTCAACTATCAGATCTATCCCGATGCCGATGGAGATGGAGCGGACGAGATTGTAGTGGTCAACACGGCCA
>JAUQXC010000850.1 GCA_030834825.1 Thermoflexales bacterium | reverse complement strand
GCCTTCGGCTGGTTTGCCTTGCACACCATAGTAGCGTATCTGCTCGCATTCTGAATACCACGGTGCCACGTTGAAATTTAGGTTAAAGATGAACAGGCCACCCAGCCATGGCCAGTGTGCATCCGCGTACTGATACGCTCCGACCAGGTTGGAGGCTTGCTTGTCGTCCGAGACGATCTGCCACTGGCGTCCCTGCCACGTCGGATCGCTCAAGCAGTGATCCGGGGGTTGGGTGATCCAACCAAATTCCGTCGCCCAAACTTTCTTGCCGCCCAGTCCTTGCTGTTGCATGATCTCATAGATCTTTTCCGCGCTCCGGAAACAGAAACCTTGAACGCAGTTACGCGTGGGCTCAGCGGAAGCGACGTCAGGCTCAGCATCGTAATCGGCGCTGAAACCGTACGGGTGATAGCCTACCGCGTCGAGGCAGGCGCCGCCGCCGGCTGCAAGCAGCTCTTTCAAGAATTCGCGGTCATCTTGAAAACTTCCATTGTGGCCGGTGTGAAGGTGCCCCTGAGAGTCCTGCCAGGTGCCTGGCACTCGCCCGGTAGGCGCCAGACCCGCCGAGACAACGATGGCGGTGGGGTCGACTTGCTTAATGCGCGTGTAGGCCTCGCACAGCAAGACCTTGTAGTCTTCAGCATTTACGGGATCGTTGCCCCAACCGTAATCGGGATTGTCGATATTGACTTCGTTGCCGATTTCATAAGCGTCAATAACATCGCCAAAGGCGACGGCCACATCAGAGACTTCAGCCCCAAAAGCGGTGACATCGTTCAAGTTACCACTTTGCGCCATAAAGCGATAGAGCACATTCATCTGTGGCGGTAGCGTGGTAGGGTTACTCGAGTGAAACAGCTTGATCCAATCAAAGCCCATATCGAGCATGCGCATAATATCCCATTCCGCCGTATTGAACCCATACGCCAGGTGCGGCACAGCCGATCGAGCGGGCCACACTCCCAACGCGCCACTCAACAGCATTACCGCCAGACCGATCGTTACCGCTAAATTGACTAACCCTTTTCGTCCCATCACGCTCCTTCCAGACCATTAAATTGCCGTGCAGTTTAGCATGAAACAAAATAGAACAGCCCTGCGAAATGCGGGGCTGTTCTCTCACCGTCAAACTTCTCATCTCCAGATTCAGGGACACGGAATCCACAGCGCCTGACCGGCGTAGATGCGATTGGTATTGTAGATGCCGTTGGCTTGCGCGATGGCCCACAGGTTGACGCCCGTGCGATAGCTGATCGCATTCAGGGTATCACCCCAGCGCACCGTGTACCAATAACCGCACTGCGGCGGAGGCGGTGGGGCCGCGCACGGAATCCACAATGAGGAACCCGCCTGCACGTAATTGGGATTGGCCAGCCCGTTGGCCTGCGCGATGGCCCAGGCGCTCACGCCGGTTACACGGCCGATCGAAAACAACGTTTCACCCCAGCGCACCGGATACCAATAACCGCAGGTGCCATACTGCGCAGCCGGTGCAGCCGAGGCCGCTGGGACCATGACGAATGACAAGACGATGGCGAACAAAACGATCAATTTCAAGTAACGCATGATTTTCTCCTTTTGAGTCTCCCACTTCGGGGCCATAGATTTACTGTCAGGCGCGGTGCTGGGCCGCACCCTTGAACCAAAATTCATACCTAACGAATCCCAGTGTCGAGTTCAACCTCGACCTCGACGTATTGACCGGAAAGAACCGTCACAGTCGTAGGCGCGCCCGCTGGAAAACGGCCCTCAATCTTGGGCGCGATGGTGTATTCGCCGGGCGGTAGATCGATCGTTGCCTGGCCGTTTTGATCGGTGGTGACGCGGGCTACTTCAACGCTGCTGCCATCCGTCACGACGAACACCCCCTCGTACGGCTGGGTGCACACCTGACCGGGTCGCTCCGGGCCGGGACAGGTAGGCCCCATCATCGCGGTGAGATGAATGCCCGAAGCCGGAGTGGCTGGTGTGCTCACCGGGCTGGGTGGCGCATCAAGGGTCGTTGTTGGCAGGCTCTGCGGTAAGACTGATGTTGGCAACGGCGACACTGGCGTGGTCGCAGGCACCAAAGTCCCGGTTGGACGGCAACTCACCATAAACAGCGCGGCGAGTATACAAACAATTAAAATGATCTTGCGCATAAGCGTCTCCTCTGAGTACCTATTCTACGTCATCCATTTCCGGGAAGTTCCCGTTCTTGAGTTACGAATGCGTTGCGGAGTTTAAGCTGGTCGGGGCACAGGAGCGTAATTTTTTCACGTTGGGAATCGACCGGGGACTTCAAGCAGACGAACTGTCAGCCGGGGCTCGCCCACCTGTTCTGTAATTACGGCTGCTTTCCCGAATCGAGGCTGAGCGAAATATGCACATAGCGATCGGCCAGGACGTTGACTTTGACCGGTGCCGCCAAGGGATAAATTTCCTCAGTCCTTACCCCTAAAATATACTTACCCGGAGGCAGATCGACCGTGGCCTGGCCCTCGTCATCCGTCATCACGCGCGCCACTTCTGCCCCATTGAGCGTGGTGATTACAAACTCGCCGCTATAAGGCCGCAGACACTCGGCGTTAGGCTGCGCAGCCTCAGCACATTTCAAATCGATGTTGGCGGCCAAGCGCACACCGGAAGTCTGCCTGACGGGAGTCGGCGCCACAGTCGAGACGGTGTTCACTTCAAACAATGTCACCGGCGCGATCGGGGTCGGTGGCGTTGAAACCGATTGCGGCGATTGGCAGGCCGAGGCCAGTAGTATCACGCTTAAAACAAGCAGCCCTGGTCTTCGCTGTTGTGTTCGCATAAGTCTTCACCTCGCGCACTCATTTTAATCTCCAACGTCGCCAAACGGGGTTACAAAAGAGTTGCGATTGCGGGTCGATCAGGTGATCAACAAAACGAAACGGCCCTGGTCGAATAAACGACCAGGGCCGCCAGCAAATTCCGTGTTGGCTTACGCTGTCTTCGTCAATTTTCTAACAGCCATCGCCGTCTCCAACTGCAACGCTTGTGCAGCGCTGGCCTGCGCCTCTTTCACGGTCAACCCACGAATGATCTGCTTGGCCAGGGGAATTGATCCCGCTGCCATGCTGAGTTCCTTCACACCCAGACCGATCAGGATCGGAATCGCGGCTGGGTCGCCGGCCAGTTCACCACACACGCCCACCCACTTGCCGTGAGCCTCAGCAGCTTGCACCGTCTGCCGGATCTGGATCAACACCGCGGGATGCAGCGCATCTTGCAAGTGCGCCACGGCGCGATTGCCGCGCTCGGCCGCCAACGTGTATTGCGTCAGATCGTTGGTGCCGATGCTGAAGAAATCGACTTCGGGCGCCAGCACGTGCGCTAATATCGCCGCCGCTGGAATTTCCACCATGATGCCCACCTCCACCCGATCGGCCAGCGGCGCTTTCTCGGCCAACAATTCTGTGCGGGCCTCGTCCAACAACGCGCGGGCACGGCGCACTTCGGTCACGTCCGCGATCATGGGGAACATGATCTTCAAAGTGTGTTGGGGCGTGGCCCGCAAAATGGCGCGTAATTGCGTCTTGAAAATATCCGGTCGGTTGAGACACAGGCGAATGGCGCGCTGTCCCAAAAACGGATTCTCTTCGCGGCCCAGATCGAGATAAGCCAGCGGCTTATCGCCGCCCACATCCAGCGTGCGCACGATGACGGGCCGTTCGCCCATCACCGCCGCGATCGTTTGATACGCGTCGAACTGTTCCTCTTCACTGGGGGCCGCGCGGCGATCGAGGAACAGGAACTCCGTCCGTAGCAGGCCCACACCTTCTGCGCCGTTGTCGAGCGCCACGCGCGCATCTTCGGTACTGCCGATGTTGGCCACCACTTCAATCGCCGGGCCATCCAGCAACACCGCCGGAGCCGTGCTGGCCGATCGCGCAGTTTCACGCGCCTGCTGCCAATCCTTTAAACGTCCGGCGTAATCGTCGATGGTCTGCGGTGTGGGCGCAGTCAAAACTTTGCCGCGCTGCCCGTCGATGATCAAGGTCGTGCCATCGGTCATGGTCATGATCGTCGGGCCG
>JAUQXC010000849.1 GCA_030834825.1 Thermoflexales bacterium | reverse complement strand
AGAATACAATCTATGCCCTGGGCAACACGAATACCGGGTCAGCCACGACTGTGACGGGGATTCAGTTCACCGGTTCTGCTGCAAACTTGGTGGATCGCAACCTGCTCCATTCATTCAGCGTCGCCAGCCCCGCCGGCATCGTTAACGGCATTAGTGTCAGCGGTGGCACGACGACGTACCAGAACAACATGATCCGTCTGGGTATTGATGCAGTGGGCAACACCATCACTACCGGTGCGGCTTTCAATGGCGTCAGTGAAGCCTCAGGCACCAACAACTTCTATTTCAATAGCTTGTATGTGGGCGGCACGGACGTAGTCTCAACCACCAGCAATTCCTACGCCTTCAACAGCGCTGTAACCACCAATGTCCGCAACTTCCGCAACAACCTCTTTGTCAACGCCCGCTCCAACGCGAGCCTGGGCGGCAAGCACTACGGCATTCGCGTTGGCGGTACCACTGCCAATCCGACCGGCCTGACGAGCAATAACAACGTCATCACGAGCACCGGAACCGGCGCAGTGTTTGGTTTCTTTAATAGTGCAGATGTACCCACCCTCGCCGACTGGCGTACCGCCACCGGGCAGGATGCGAACAGTTTTGATCTCGATCCGCAGTATATCGCTCCCACGGCAGCCACACCCGATCTGCATATCAGCCCGGTGATCACCACTGTTGTCGAAAGTAATGGTGTCGCCATCGCTGCGGTAACAGATGACTTTGACGGCGACGTGCGCGCCAACAACACCCCGACCGACATCGGCGCAGATGCTGGCAACTTCATCGGCCTCGACCTGTCCGGCCCGGCCATTGTCTACACTCCCTTCGGCAACACCAGCCTCACCACCGATCGTGTGCTGGCCGCCACCATCGTCGATGTTACCGGCGTACCAACCTCCGGCACGCAGGAGCCGCGCCTGTACTACAACAAGGACGGCGGCACGTGGTATTCGTCGCAAGGCGCGTTGGTCAGTGGCACTGGCCTCAACGGAACATGGAATTTCACTGTCACTGTAGCCGATGTGGGCGGTGTCACTGCCGGCGACGTGATCTCGTACTTCGTGATCGCCGAAGATACTGCCAATCCGATCAACCTAGCTTCCAACCCGGCAGGCGTTGTGGCTATCGACGTGAACAACATGACAACGGCCCCCACGCCCCGGACCTACACCATCGTTCCAGCCATTGGCGGGACGTACGACGTGGGCGCGACGGAAGTCTACACTTCTCTCACCAACGTGGGCGGCCTGTTCGAAGCCATCAACGCGGGCGCGCTCACCGGCAACGTCATTGTCAACATCACCAGCGACCTCGTTGGCGAGTCTGGCACGGTGGCGCTGAATCAATGGTCGGAAGACGGCGTGGGCGGTTACACTCTACTTATCCGACCCAGCGGTGCGGCGCGCATCATCAGCGGTACCGGTGTTAATTCGACGGTGATTAAGCTCAACGGTGCCGACCGGGTGACACTCGACGGCTCGTTAAGCGGTGGCACCGACCGCAGCCTCACCATCGTCAATCCCAACACGGCCAGTGGCACCTCTGCGCTGTGGGTGGGCAGCCTAGGCGCGGGCGCAGGCGCGACGAATAACACCATCAAGAATACGATCATTCAGGCGGGCACGGTCGGTTCGTCGTCTACCACGGCGGTGTTCGGCGTCTTCGTTGGTGACACAACTGGCGCGGCCAATGGCGCGGACAACGACAACCTGACGATTCAGAATAATGAGATTCGTCGGGCCAGCTATGGTATTCAGGCTGTAGGTGGCGCGACCGCCGGACAGCAAATTGACAACCTGGTGATTGCGGGGAATCTCATCGGCGATAGTGTCATCACCAACTCCATCCGCACCTATGGTTTGCTCGTCGGCCAGACGGTCGGGGCCAGCATTGCGGATAATGTGATTTCGAATGTGGTCATTACCGACACCGGCAATCCCTATGGTATCGTTCTCAGCACTGGAGTGTTATCTTCCAGTGTGACGGCTAACGACATTGCTGATGTGCGCTACACCGGCACGGGCGGTTATGGCGGCAAGGGCATCGACATCAATACCGGCTCGGCGGCCAGCAACCTGACCATCGCCAACAACATGATTTCCAATATTCGCGGTGACAGCTGGAGTTCGCTCACGGGCGACAGTATCGTGGGCATCCGCGTGAGTGGCACCACGGGCGGCGTACGGCTGTACTTCAACTCGGTGAATTTGGGGTCGGGCACATTTGCGGGCAACAGCAGCGGCACGGCCAGCGCGGCCATGTATTTCGCGTCCACTGCCACCAACTTGGACGTGCGCAACAACATCTTGTCTACCAACCTGGTAAACTCCTCCGCCGCCGCCGCGAAAACATATGCCATCGCGACGGGTGCTACCAACAATACCCTTTTCACCGCCATCGATCACAACCTGTACTACTTCAGCGGCTCGCAGGGCTTCGTGGGCCTGTTGAACGCCGTCGATCGCGCCACACTGGCGGCTTGGCAGACGGCTTCCGGCCAGGATGCCAACTCACTCTTCGGCGATCCGCTCTTCACTTCGGCCACCGACCTCCACCTGCAAAACGCCTCCCCGGCGATCTGGGCCGGTACGCCCATCGCGGGCATCACGACCGACATCGATGGTGATACACGCTGTGTGAACGCGCCCAGCATCGGCGCCGATGAAGGTCAGCTGGTTCCGGCGGCGACGTTCACCTTCGATCCTACCTCGCCGCTGATCAATCAGCCCGTTGACTTCACGGCAACGGTGCTGACGGGCACGGCCCCCTTCACCTACACCTGGAACTTCGGGGATGGATCGCCGCTCGGGAGCGGGAATCCCGTGAGCCATACTTACGCCGTGGTCGGCACGTATGATGTCACACTGACCGTCGAATGCCAGTGCGGCGTCGCCGTCCACACGGCGCCGGTCACAGTCAGCGCTGCGGCAACACCGCCGTCGATCGGGCCGCTGCAATCGTCCAGCCCAACGGCCTTGGGCGACGTCACGTATTTCACCAGTACCCTGTTGGCGGGTTCCACGCCGATCACCTACACCTGGGACTTTGGTGATGGCACGATCGTGGAAGATGGCCTGACGATCAACCACACCTACACACAGGCCGGGCAATATGAAGTCTCGTTGACGGCTGAGAATGCCGCTGGTACCGATACGGTTATGACGACGGTCGAGGTGGGCGTCGCGCCGACCGCGTCGTTCAGCTTCCCCGATCCGACGACCTATCCCGACCCGACCGCCTTCACCTTCACCGGTGAGCCAGGCACACCGCCGACCACCTACCTCTGGACGTTCGGTGATGGCTTCACCAGCACCGTCGCCAGCCCGACGCACAGCTACACTGCGCCGCAGCCAGTCAACCTGTACACCGTCACGTTGACGGTCCAAAACAACTACGGCGTCGCGGTCACTGGCACAGTCGTGACGGTACTGAACACCTCGGCCGATCTGGGCATCGTCAAAGCCGATTCGCCCGATCCGTTAGCCGCTGGTCAACCGCTGAGCTACACGCTGGTGGTCAGCAACTTCGGCCCCAACACGTTGATCGGCGCACCGGTTGCAGTGTATCCGTTCACCAACACCACTTACATCACCATCCCCGCCAGTGGAGCCGGAACGCCGTATCCGTCGGCCATCAATGTCTCCGGGATTACCGATGTCGTAGGCAAAGTACGCGTGACGCTGTACGGCCTCTCGCACACCTTCGCCAACGACATTGATGTGCTGTTGGTCGGCCCGGGTGGCCAGAGTGTGATATTGATGTCGGACGTTGGCGGTACATCGGCAGTGAGTAATGTCACCATGACGTTTGATGATGACGCAACTGCCTCAGTGCCGGCCTCGTCATTCCCGTCGGGTACCTATAAGCCCAGCAACTCTGGGACGGGCGATACCTTCCCAGCGCCGGCGCTTGCCGGACCGTATGGATCAACGCTGGGCGGCTTCGTAGGCGTCGATCCCAACGGCGACTGGAACCTGTTCGTGGTTGACGACGCCTCGCCTGACTCTGGCAGCATTATCGGCGGCTGGAGCCTTGAACTGACCACAGTAGCGCCTGTGACGACGACCGTCATCGATACCCTCCCCAATGGTTACACCTATGGCGGGGCGACCGGCTCCGGCTGGTCGTGCGTCGAGAGCGCGGGGACAGTCACCTGCACCCGTGGCCTGCTGCTGCTTGGCGCTGCGCCCAACATCGTCATCACTGGCAACGCGCCGGCCCTGACGATCAGTGGCGAAATCACCAACACCGCCACGGTCGCGTCGGAACTGCCTGACTTCAACTCGATCAACAACACGGCGACGATCACCACGTTCGTCAATGCGCTAACTGCACAACTGACGGTCAACGTCGTGGGCAACGGAACAGTGAGCCAAATCCCACTACCACCATATGGAGTGGGCGATGTAGTCACGTTGACGGCAAATGCCGCCACCGGTTGGAGTTTCGCCGGTTGGGGCGGTGACCTGACAGGCACCTCGAACCCGGCCACTATCACGCTGACGGGCAACAACGTCGTCACGGCCACGTTTGCCATCAACACTTACACCATCACACCGACGGCAGGCGCGAACGGGAGCATCACGCCGAATACGCCGCAGACGGTCGACTATGGCGCAAGTCAGATGTTTACCATCGCGGCGAACACCGGCTATCACATCAGTGACGTGGGTGTGGACGGGCTGTCGATCGGCGTAATGAGCGCGTATACGTTCACCAACATCACGGCTGATCACACTATCACGGCGGCGTTCACCGCTAACTCGGTCAATCTGACGATGAATGTGGTGGGTAACGGCACGGTGACCTCAGTTCCGGCTTCACCGTATCTCTATGGTGATGTGGTCACGCTGACGGCGACTGCAGATCCCAACTGGTCCTTCGCCGGCTGGAGTGGTGATCTGAGTGGCACGACGAATCCGGCAGCCCTCACACTGACCGGTAATCAAGTCGTCACGGCCACTTTCGTCCTGGATTGTGTGCCGGTTGCGGGCGTGGACTTCACCTACACGCCGATGGCTCCGAAGGTGGGCCAGTTGGTCACCTTTAACGGCACGGCGACGACTGGGACGGCCCCCATCACCTACACCTGGAACTTCGGTGATAGTTCAGCGCCGGGCAGCGGTTCACCGATCACGCATCTCTTCCCCTTGAGCACCAGCGCCCAGAGTTACACCGTGACACTGACGGCGGAGAATGCATGCGGCACCCTGCCGATGTCCAAGTCGCTTCAGGTCCAGCCGCTGACCGTGTTCCTGCCCCTGATCAGGCGGTAACGTCATTCGCAGTAGCGGAACGCACACAGTGCGCGTTCCGCTATCGGACACAGTTATGCCGCCCGCTGCCGATTGTGCGATCAGCAGCGGGCGGTTTAAATTGAAGGGTGTGTGCCATAGTCATCTAACCAAGAATAAACAAGACGTTAGCTAAGCTTTAAAAAGTTGAACAGCTGGACAAATTCCCACAAATTAGGTAAGATGCCGTTAACAAGCGATGTCATACAGCCTTAGATGATCGCTGTGTTGACCCACTCACCTCTTTAACTTACCCCTGAGAAACCACAAGATCTAAAGCTGTCAACTTGTGGATTTAGTTGCTTCAACCAGCCATTGACCTGGCTGTCGGGCAGTTTTGGACAATTTAACTCGGTATTATATGGAGGTGGCTTATTCGAGTAATTCCCACTGCCGTGCCGGATATACTATTGCCGTTTGTGCTTCCCAAGCTGTGTCTGACCCACACCCAGGAATCGATCTCTATGAAAAAGTGCACAGTTAAGCCCGTTATCTCCACACGCGAGTCATCGATCCAGGTGCCCACCAATCTTGACAAACATCCCAGCCCCAGTGGCACCTCTCTGATCTGGCTTGAATCTCAGATTGAATGAATGTGAAGGACTTCGTATCCTGTAAGTTAACAGGCCAGAGACGTCTGCGGATCAGGCGATGGGTTCCAGGTTTAAGTGGTATGACGTCAGTGACAGATCGAATGCAGCTCATAATTTACAGCCAGTTTCAATTAACTTGAATTAACCGTGAGAGGAGGTGGTCGTGTCGGGGCGATCTCAATAAGTATTGCGATGCCAAGGGTCGAGATACTGCGTTGAGATTGTATGAAACAATATTTCCTAAGTGAGGATCTTCTATGAATACGCGGTCTCGTTGCTTTAATTTGATGTTGATCATTAGCCTGGTCGCAGCCGCTATAGCCGTACCCTCTTCCGTATCACCTGCTAGGGCCGCAGTTCCAGGCGATGTTTCTCCATCAACCACTGTTCTGACGCCCAACTTGCAAACCCCGCAATCGCTGCAACCCGTTGTGATGCAGGAGGCCAAGCATGACGTCTCGCCGGCCCTCAGCACACTGGAATCTGTTGAACCGGCCGGCCAGCGACATGAACCAGGTACGTTGTCGCTGCGTGAGAGCAAAGGCCCTTTAGCTGCGCCCATAACTTCTGATATTGACGCGGCAGTTCAGGATTGGCAGGGCGTTACGAGCATGCCTGCGCCCCTCATGAACTTCGAAGGCATCTACAACACGTATGGAATCGCTCCGCCCGATACGCAGGGTGAGATTGGTTATGATCCGGCGACTAACAAGAAGTACTATATGCAATGGGTCAACTTGGGCTATTCGGTCTGGGATGTGACTGGCGTGACGCCCACCCTGGTGCTGGGGCCGGTCAATGGCAACACCATTTGGACCGGCTTTGGCGGGGCATGTGAATCAACTAACGATGGTGATCCCATCACACTTTACGATCCACTCGCGCAGCGCTGGGTGATGACGCAATTTGCGCTGCCCAATTATCCCAGCGGCCCGTTCTGGCAGTGCATTGCGGTGTCCACCTCGGGCAACCCGGCCGGCACCTGGTACCGCTATGCCTTTGAATGGCAGGATGGCACCATCGATCTGATGAATGACTACCCCAAGTTTGGTGTATGGCCAGATGGGTATTACATGACGGCCAATCAGTTCTATGGTTCCAGCGGCTGTATCAGCAACTGGTGCGGCACGGGTGTAGCCGCCTTCGAGCGCGACCAGATGCTGGTCGGTGCGGCAGCACGTATGGTGTACTTCAACCTGGGCGCCCCCGATTGGGGTGGCATGCTGCCGGCCGATTTTGACGGGTTGACTCCGCCTGCTGCTGGCACACCCAACTATTTTGCCGAAGTGCATGCCGACGAGTGGGACACAGTCTTCACACAAGACGAAGTGGCAGTCTATGCCTTTGATGTGGATTGGGCCACTCCCGCTAACTCCACTTTCACACCAGTAGCAACACTCGCCATGGCGCCGTTTGATGGTGATATGTGCGCCTTCGATCGAAATTGCATCACACAGCCGGGCAGCCAGAAGCTGGATGCGATTGCCGATCGCACCATGTATCGCCTGGCTTATCGCAACTTTGGCGGGTATGAGTCACTGGTCAGTAACTTGACCGTGGATGCGACTGGAACCGACCAGGCCGGTGTTCGCTGGTTCGAAATCCGCAAGACCGGCAACACGTGGTCGCTGTATCAGGAAGGGACGTACGCGCCCGACAGCCACAACCGCTGGATGGCCAGCATTGCTCAAGATCACGTGGGCAATATGGCGCTCGGTTACAGCGTGTCCAGCAGCACTGTCTATCCATCCGTTCGCTACACCGGTCGCTTGGCAAATGACCCCATGGGTACAATGCCGCAGGCCGAGGTAGAGCTGATCGCAGGAACGGTTTCCCAGTCAGGTGTGAATCGCTGGGGAGACTACAGTATGATGAGCGTTGACCCGGTGGATGACTGCACATTCTGGTACACGCAAGAGTACTCCGGCGGCAGCTGGGACTGGCGCACCCGCATCGGTTCCTTCAAGTTCCCCGGCTGCGCAACTGAGTCGCAGGGCACATTGGCAGGCACTGTGACCGATGCAGATGGTGGTGCGCCGATTGCTGGTGCTCAGGTTCAAGCAGTGCGTAGCATCACGCAGACCTACGGCACGGTGACGGGCAACGATGGCCACTATGCCATCGATCTCGCAGAAGCGACCTACACG
>JAUQXC010000848.1 GCA_030834825.1 Thermoflexales bacterium | reverse complement strand
GTACACAGCAGTTCGGCATAACGCTTAGCCTCACCATAGGCCGCGCGCGGATTACTAATCGTCAGGCCGCCGGCATAATCTTCCGGTATGTGCGAAAGTGTCGGAGGCTGCGTCCCATAGACGGCGCCCGAACTGACAAACAGCAAACCCTCGACGTTTGTGTGGCTAGCGAATTCCAAAATTCGCCTAGTTCCTTCCACAATTGTCGTCGCGACTTGAAGTGGCCCTTGTTGGCGACTACCCGAGTCAGCAGGCGCAGCCGCGTGGATGATGAAATCGTAGGGCCGATCACTGGTAAACTGTTGTACATCCCCTGACAATAAGTGAATATCAGAACGCGCGGCCAAGTGGGGTGCCTTTTGGGCAAAATTCTCCGGTCGGCGTGTCAAAACATCAATCTGACAAGCTCGATCACACTGCGAATTGAACCAAGCCAGCATTTCAATCAGCCACGTGCCCAGGAACCCAGTACCACCTGTAATCAACATGCGCTTGCCGTTAAGGCGGAGCAGATTGCTGCCTATCAGCTGTACCGCAAGCCTGACATCTTGCGACACCCGGGGCGAAATGTTCACCACACCTTCCACGGCGCGTCACCCGCATCCCAAATTTGATTCAACAGCTCATACTCACGATACGTGTCCATGCCAATCCAGAAACCCTCATGCCGGTAACCCATCAATTGGCCCTCAGCTGCTAGACGCTCCAACGGTTCCTGTTCAAGTACAGTGTCCTGATCAAGATATTCAAATATGCGGCGATTGAAAACCAGGAAACCGCCGTTAATCCACTCGGTCTGCACTTTTTCGCGAAAACGACCAATCTGCCCATTTTCTTGAAGATCAAGAATCCCATAGCGCGAGGGTGGTCGTGTGGCAGTTAAGGTCGCCAGCTTGCCCTGGCTGAAATGGAAATCCACTAGATTCTGGATATTGAGGTTGGCCAAACCGTCACCATACGTGACCATGAAGGTCTCGGTATCGACAAAACGCTCGATGCGTTTAACGCGACCACCGGTCATCGTGCGCAAGCCAGTATCCACTAGCGTGACTTCGAAATCCTGTTCGGTGTGATCGCTTTGGTACACCACATGATTTCGCCGGCCTAGGTGTACCGTAAAGTCATTGCTCATGGCCTCGTAGTTAATGAAGTAGTCCTTAATGGCATTGCCTTTATAGCCCAAGCAGAGAATAAAACGGCGAAAGCCATGGTGCGCATACAACTTCATGATGTGCCACAATACTGGCCGTCCGCCAATCTCAACCATGGGCTTGGGCTTGTACTCCGTTTCTTCACGTAGCCGCGTGCCCAGGCCGCCGCACAGAATGACCACGGGGATATTGCTCTCCATACCTACATCCTCTTCATCCAGGAATCAAAGACATTGACCACGTACTGAATCATATCTGCCGTAATACCCGGATAGACGCCGATCCAGAAGGTGCTGTTCATGACCCGATCGGCTTGGACCAAATCGCCAATGACGCGGCGCTGGATGGCGCCGAAAGCAGGCTGTCGCAAGATATTACCACCGAACAGCAAGCGGGTGCGCACTTTGTGATCTTCCAAGTATTGGATTAGTTGATGGCGTGTGAACGGCGCAACTTCACGTACTGTCAACGGAAAGCCGAACCAGCTGGGGGCCGAATTGGGCGTTGGCGCAGGTAAAATCAAGAACTTTTCCCAACGCTGCAGCCCTTCTTTCAATAATTGGAAATTCTGGCGGCGGGTTTCGATGAAGCGGGGCAGCTTCTTGAGTTGAGCCACCCCCACCGCCGCCTGCAAATCAGTCGCCTTGAGATTATAGCCGATGTGCGAATAGATGTATTTGTGATCGTAGCCGTGAGGCAGCTCGCCTAACTGCCAGTCGAAGCGTTTGCCGCACGTATTCGACTCGCCTGGTTCACACCAACAGTCGCGGCCCCAATCACGGAACGACTCAACCAATTTCTTCAAGGCTGGCGTGCTGGTTAATACTGCGCCACCTTCACCCATGGTGATATGATGTGCGGGATAGAAGCTCACGGTAGCGAGATTGCCGAAGGTTCCCACAGTACGGTCGCGATATTGCGCGCCGAGTGCATCGCAGGTGTCTTCGATGAGATACAGGTTGTGTTGCTTGACAAAGGCCGTGACAGCATCCAAATTGAACGGGTTGCCCAGGGTATGCGCCACCATCACGCCGCGTGTACATGGTGAAAGAGATTCTTCTAGAAAACGTGTATCGATGTTATACGTGCCGGTTTCCAGCGGCTCGACGTCGAGAAAAACTGGCACTAGACCGTTCTGAATAATGGGATTGACTGTCGTAGGGAAACTGGTGGCGGTGGTGATGATCTCATCACCCGGCTTGAGCTGTCGTTCACCTAGGCTGGGCGACGTAAGTGCGGATAAGGCCAAAAGATTAGCTGATGAACCTGAGTTGACCAGGATGGCATGTCGCATTCCCACGGTCTTCGCTAAGGATGCCTCAAACTCTTTGGCAAAACGGCCGGTGGTAAGCCAGAAATCCAACGCCGCGTCTACCAGATAGGTCAAGTCCTCATCGTCAAAGACGCGTCCAGCCACCTGCACAGGGGTCTCGCCGGGTACGAAGGGGCGTGGGCTTAGCTCCTCGGTGTAGAATTGGCGCACTTGCTCCAGAATGTAAGATCGCTGCGGTGATCGTTCGCTTGTATTCATGACGTTCCAATTTGATGCCGATAAGCTGCGATGGTCTTCATCAGACCCTCTTCTAATTGTATCCGCGCCTGCCACTGCAAGTCGATTTGCGCAGCAGCAGGCACTGCCACTAAATCCATTTCTTCATGTGGCCGATAAGCCAATGCCCCTATGATATATCGACCACGGCTGTTCATGAGCTGAAAGATTCGTTGTACCACCGTCTTAATATGCCAGCCACAACCGGTGCCAATGTCATAAGTTTTGCCAGAGACGTTCGCTGCCTTCAAGGTCACCACCAGCGCCTGAACCACATCATCAATGTAAACGAAATCACGACGTTGTTCCCCCGGGGTCATATTGAATACTTCATGATGCTGAGCAGCTTGCATCGTCGCCGGGACTAAGCCGCGCAACTGTTGTGGCCCATACACATGATATAGACGCACAGCCACGGAATCGATAGCCTGCTTTTCAACAAAGGTTCTCCAAAATAACCAAGCCGAAATCTTGGAAGCGACGTAGGGGTTATTTAGGCCGCGTCCCATCTCGGCAGTTCGATGTTCGTAGGCTGTTCCGACATGCACAAAACGCTGCACACCAACATCATAACTCGCTTCCAACACATGCACAGTGCCGGACACATTGACGTCCACCGCCTGCTCAATCGGCAGAAACGGCTCCGTCACTCCCGCTGCCGCGAGATGCAATACGTGCGAAGGTCGCACACGCTCTAGAGCCGCGACCACGACCTCTCGCTGTGTCACATCCGCTGCAATCGGTGTGACACCCTTGGGCACTGTTGCTTCAGCCGCCGATCGACTTAGCCCGTAGGTGGCCACTCCCAACTCCACTAGCTTCCGACATAGATGCTGGCCGATGAACCCAGTGGCCCCGGTGACCAGCACCCGTGCCTGCTCCAGCGCACGCATCACCGCTTCAGCATCCCTTCAACCCGCGCCACCACCATATCCAGCGCCACGGTGTTGAACCCGCCTTCGGGAATGATCACGTCGGCATAGCGTTTGCTCGGCTCGACGAATTCCAGATGCATGGGACGCACCGTGCTGAGATATTGATCGACGACCGATTCCATGCTGCGGGCGCGCTCGGCGATGTCGCGGCGCAGCCGGCGGATGAAGCGAATATCGCCGTCGGTATCGACGTAGATTTTTACGTTGAAAAGTTCACGCAAACGGGCTTCCACAAAAATGAGCAGGCCTTCCACCAGGATGACGGGATGCGGTTCTACGCGGCGCGTATGCGCTAGACGGCGGTGCGTGGTGAAATCATACACCGGTACCTCCACCGCCCGATCGACCTTCAGCGCTTTCAAATGCTCGATCAAGAGATCGGTCTCCAGCGCATCGGGATGATCGAAGTTGGGTAGGTTGCGCGGATCGAGCGGCAGGCGCCCCCAGTCGAAGTAATACGAATCGTGCTGGATGTACGCAATCCGATCCGCACCGACCCGCTTCACGATTTCATTGGCGACGGTCGTCTTGCCGGAACCGGTGCCGCCCGCGACGGCGAGGGTGACAGGTGTTGTACTCATGGCTGACGATTATACCTCACTGCTGGCGTGGAATCTGTATCTTAACTGCTGGCTGCGAGCAGCAACCCTGCGGCGCCCACTGCGCCGAGGAGGCCGATCGTTACCAGCACCGCCCGTGCGGATTTGTGTGTGACGAGACTGCCGCTGGCCAGTAGCCACGCAGCCAGACTGCTCTCCAACACCGGAAGCATGACACCCGCCCCCAGCGAAGCCGTTCGCGGATAAACGCTGATCAACACGCTCGCGAATAACAGCGTGATCAGCGGCCAGGTCATGCGCCCGATCGACATCGCGACACGCTCGAACCGGGTTGGCGCGCTGGGGTCGGGCCAAATCAACAAGCCAAACAATCCCCCTAGCATGATCGCCAGCCCCAGCGCAATGATCCAGTGCGAGGGCTGATTGGCTAGCGAGACGATCACATAGGCGGCGGGTTCAAATGTAAAAGTGGTACCTTCGATCGAGATGCTGCCTCCCGGTTCGAACGGCTGACTGCCAAAATCCTTGCCGGTGGCGCTTTGATAGATCTGCGCCGTGAAGCGCTGGTTAGCGATGGGCTGTACGCGCAGCACCAGGTTCACTGCGGGCGCTGCCAGGAAGCCTTCATTTTGATCGGGCGTGAAAAGCAGCAGTACTTGTTTCTGCCGCGGACTGGTCGCCGTGTTTTGCAAGTCCAAAGTTTGCGTTGTGCGGCGCGTTGCCGAGACATTCAACGCCGGACCGATTTGATCAAGATAGACGGCCACACCGTCATACAAGGGCTGCTTCTCGCCGATTGTTCCTTGCGCGATCGTTTCCGTTTGGCGCAACAAGGCCACGCTGGCGCGCTGGCCATCCACGGCGTCAAGCCGCACGGCGTAGGTTGTACCGGGGATGTTGGTCACAGCGCCGGGCTGCACCACAACGTCGTCCAGGCGATAGTCGATGAACGTGCCTAATACCAGGCCTAGCAAGGTCACGAGTGTGCCGCCATAGGCCATGATCGCCGCGAGGTGCGATCGCCGCACGGCGCGATCTGCCGGGAGGCGGCGCAGCCGATCGCTTTGCTCGATCAAACGCAGGGTCGCGCACCAACCCAGCGCGGCCAGCGCCAGGCGCAACGCGAGCGAGTTCGTGATCGAGAACAAGCTTAATGTGTTGAGCAGATCGAACAAGTTGCCGAAGCGTTCCTGCGCCTCCGACAGCCAACGCGAATAAGCGACGAGATCGTTGAGCGGCGTTTGGGGCAGCAGGGCGGCCGTCAATAGGAGCGCCGCGCTGAAGATAAGCACTGCCGCCAGAAGGCCGTCACCGGCGCAGAAGTGCCAGAGACGCCGCCACGGATCGCGTATGAGGGTGGGAGAAGAAGCCGTCATGAATTGCTGCCGCGTTGTAGGGCAAGCGCTCGTCTTGCCCGGACTCCCAGAAACCGGGTTCCTACGTTTCACCGATCATTGCGCCGGGACGGGAGAACCCCGGTTTCTGCGGAGGTCTCACAAAAAAGCCCCGCGAACGGGGCCGGTGAGTGAGCCACCCATCGGAGTTGAACCGATAACCTATCACTTACGAAGCGATTGCTCTGCCATTGAGCTAGGGTGGCGCTGCGGCGAGATTATACCAGTGGGTGGGAAAGCTGACAAGGCAGCCGTGCGCCTGTGCGCCCGCAAACGCTGCGCGTGTCAGGCAGTTTTCGAGGAGCCGCCCGCTGCGCGGTCGAAGGAGCGGCTGACATCTTTTGTGTGCAACCATGCGTCCTTATGGGGCTGGCGCCGCTTTCAAGATGAAGCTAAAGGTCGTGCCCACGTCCACCTGGCTCTGCACGTCAATGGTGCTGCCGTGGGCTTCGACGATCTGCTTGACAATGCTGAGGCCCAGGCCGGTGCCGGTGGCGTAGCCTTCGCTGTCAGCCACGCGGAAGAATTTCTCGAAGATGCGCGGCAGATCTTTTTCGGGAATGCCGCGCCCGGTATCTTTGATGCTGATACGTACGTAGGGCGCCGCGAGCGGCTCGATCAAGATGTTGACCCGGCCGGCGTCCCGATTGTATTTGATGGCATTCGAAGTGAGATTGACCAGCACTTGACGGATGCGTTCCCGATCGGCGGTGATGATCACATTCCGATCGGGCAGGGTGGCGCTCAGCGTCAAGCCGTGTTCATCGGTCTGCGGCTGCAGTAGCTGCATGACTTCGCGCACCAGTTCGGTGAGGTTGAAGTTGATCATGTCCATGCGGATGCGGCCCGACTGCAAGCGGCTGAGCTCCAGAAAGCCGTTGGTCATGCTGGACAGATGCATGGCTTCCTGATAAATCGTCTCGGTGAAGCCGCGTGCTTGCAGCGGGGGAATCTCACGGCGCAGCATCAATTCGCTGTAAGCCACGATGCTGGTCAAGGGCGTGCGCAGTTCATGCACCATTTCCGAGATGAGATCGCTTTGCTGGAACAAGCGCGCGTTGGTGATGGCGATGGCCGCCTGCGCGCTGAGGGTGGTCATCATTTCGACGTCTTCTTCAATAAAAGGCGTGTCGTCGGCCCGATTGATGGCCTCCAGCACACCGATGATCTTGTCTTTCACTTTCAGCGGCACGGCGATCAACGATCGGGTCTGGAAGCCGGTCGATTCGTCGGACTTGGCAAAGAAGCGCTCGTCACGCGAGACGTCGTTAATAATCTGCGCGTGTCCCTCGCGCACCACCCAGCCGGCCAGACTGTCCGGCGGCACCACCATGCGTTTGATCTCCTCACTCTTGCTGCCGGTCACCGCTTCAAAGTAGAGATCGCCGGTCTTGTTGTCCAGCAGCAGGATCGAGGTGGCTTCGGTCCGCGTCAGATCACGCGCCGCGTTGACGATCAGATCGAGCAGCGTGAAGAGCTCCAGGGTGGAGGTCAGCACCTGGCTGATGACGAGCAGGCGCTTGTAGGATTCAAGTCGTTCTTCAGGAGTGAGAGGAGACATGGCTGGGCCTAGGTTGAGATGGGCCGTTCGACTGAGCGGCCGGGCAAACAGAGGGCGGCAATGGCCGGCAGGGCCACGGCCACATCCGCGTGAATCAGCACATCACAATAGTCGTCCACA
>JAUQXC010000847.1 GCA_030834825.1 Thermoflexales bacterium | reverse complement strand
GCGGACGTGACAGGCGCGGCAAGTTTCCAGGCAGCGATGCGGGTGATGAGCACAGTCAGCCAGCAAGCGTGTGAACTCAACTACATCTAGCGCATGGTCACAGACCGGATTGAATTGAACGGTCTGCGGCGTAATCAACAGCCAGGGCACAGTGGCGGCGCCCAGCGTGTGTTGGAGTTGGTGCAGCGATTGGCGGAGATTGTTGCGCGCCGCGGCCTCGCCCTGTTCACCCCACAACAGCCCGGCCAGCACTTCGCGCCGATGGGGCGGCTGCCCCTCGATCGCCAGATAAGCGATCAAGGCCTGCGTCTTGGCGGTTAAGCCGAGCAGGTAGTCGTCGTCGCGCTTGATTTCGAGCGAGCCCAGGAATGAAAGAACCAATCGAGGCATAGCTGTCCTTGCAGGCCAGGTTACCGGGGCGGTTGGATGTGGGCGATCATTTCAGACAGCCTGGATTGGGTGGAGATTATAGCCGGAGACAGGCTGGTGTCAAAGATCAATTAACGCTTTCCTAACGGCCTCGGTTTTATACTACCTCCATATCCGGCACGCGGCGGCCACACAGGATGTTGAACCATGCAAGTGGAACCCAGAAATTATGCCTCTTATCTGTTGCGTCTGCGGCAGGTGGAGCAAGATGGACAACGGGTGTGGCGGGCGTCGTTGGAATCCATTCAGACCGGAGAACATGAAAGATTTGTCGATGTGGGGGCGTTAGTGGATTTTCTGTTGAACGATTTTGGAACGGTAACGATGGCTTCAGCGACGCCGGAGTTGGAGACCTCGATCGCGCCACCCACCGAGCGAAGATGAGAAATTGACACCCAGACCATGGCCTTAAGTACACGCTCAGTAAACGCGGATTCGATATAGTTGCAGTGTTTCAGCGAACCATACAATCGCATACGCCATTTCATCACTGGCCTGGGGAGGACGGTCGTTCTTCGCAGGCCTGTGTTGTTTTAGGAAGACAGGCACCGTCTTATTTGAAGGCATCAATCGGCTTGAACAGCCGAAAGTGGAAGATAACCGATCTTCCATAGCACTCAATTTATCTCAAGGAGAGATCAATCATGACACGTCGGAGATTGCTAATCGTCGGGATGGTGAGTGTCGCACTGCTTACGCTGCTCGCCATGATCAACTTCGTCTATGCTCAAGAGTCAGGACCGCAGGCGGTTGAGGCGGCGTTGGGCACGGCCTTCACCTATCAAGGGCAATTGAGGAGCGGGGAAACCGAGGTAACCGGTTCATGCGACATGGCCTTTCGGTTGTACGATGCAGTCACAGTGGGCAACCCGATCGGTACACCCCTCACGCAGACCGTGACGGTGAACGCAGGCTTGTTCACCACACAGTTGGACTTTGGAACCAGCGCCTTTCACGGTCAAGCGCGCTGGTTGGAGATCGCCGTGAAGTGTAGTAGTGATACCGCCTTCACGACCCTGTCGCGGCAGGCGTTGACAGCCGCGCCGTATGCGCTGTATGCCACGACGGCGCTGACGGCCACCAACTTCAGCGGCGCGCTGGCTGGCGATGTGACCGGCTCGCAGGGCAACACGACAGTGACGCGCTTGCAGGGACGGAATGTGTCCAGCGGCCTCCCGGCAAATGGGACGGTGCTCGAGTACAACGGCACGGCTTGGGCGCCGGCGATCGACAACGACACCACGAACGTGGGCGGCGACCTGTCCGGTACGCAGACCAACGCCACAGTGACGCACTTGCAGGGACGCAGCATATCCAACACCGCGCCGACGACCGGGCAGGTACTCAAGTACAACGGCGCGACCTGGGCGCCGGGGACCGACAACGACACTACGTATATGGCGGGGGTCGGGCTAGGCCTCCAGGGAACCACTTTCCGGGTTTCGCCGAGCTATCAGTTGCCACAGGGTTGCGACAGCACGCAGATCGCCAAATGGACTGGCAGTGCCTGGATGTGTGCGGCCGACGACACCGCGTCGTATCAGAATGTGGTTATGGTCGCCAAGAGCGGCGGCGATTACACGACGATCAGTGCCGCGCTGACCAGCATCACCAATGCGAGCGCGACGAATCACTACCTGGTCAAGGTCATGCCCGGCGTGTACACCGAAACGGTGACGATGAAGCAATATGTGGACATCGAAGGCGCGGGCGAACTGGCGACCACGATCACCTACATCGGCAGCACATCTTATTATACGGGTACCGTGCTGGGTGCAAATAATGCCGAGTTGCGCTTCCTGACGGTCGTGAATACCGGCGGCAACACGTACGCCGTTGCCATCTTCAATAATTCGGCTTCACCTCGTCTGACGAATGTGACCGCCACCAGTTCGGGAGGAACCGACAGCAATCGCGGCGTATTTAATTATGACTCCTCTTCACCGACAATGACAGACGTGACCGCCACTGGCTCGGGGGGAGCATTCAATTACGGCGTGAGTAACTCCTCCTCCTCGCCGACGATGATGAACGTAACCGCCACCGGGTTAGGTGGATCAGAATCTAATTATGGCGTGGACAACATTTCCTCTTCACCGACTATGATGAATATGACAGCCACTGGCTCGGGCGGAACGGAAAGCCACGGCGTGTCCAACCGCGCCTCCTCCTCACCGAGGATGACGAACGTGACCGCCATCGGCTCGGGCGGAACGATTAACTACGGCGTGGACAACATTATTTCTTCGCCAGTTATTCAAAACAGCCGCCTAAGTGCTAGTGGAGGGACGAATAACTATGGCATTTACAACTATGCCCCAAATAGCTCCTATACGGTGATCGTCAATAACTCGCAGGTTACGGGCAGCACCAACACCATCCGTAACGACAACGAATTCACGACGCGCGTTGGCGCATCGCTGTTGAGTGGGGGCGCGGTTGCGGGCGGTGGCACGGTCACCTGCGCGGGCGTGTACGACGAAGCCTATGCGTTCTACGCCAGCACGTGCCCATAGGAAGGTGAGCCATGAAACGCTATTGGATATTGATCGCGTTGATGATCCTGGCATCGGCAGTCTCCTCGGTGTGGGCGCAGACCGAGATTCCTGCTACACCCAATGCCGACTATGTCATCACCTGGTACACCATCGATGGTGGCGGCGGTGCAGTCACTGGCGGCGCGTATACCCTGGATGGCACGATCGGCCAGGCGGATGCCGGAGGCCTATGGGGCAGCGGCTATACCCTGAGCGGCGGTTATTGGATCGGATCGGCCGCAGTGACCATGGACTATCACGTGTATTTGCCGGTGGTGTTGAAGTAAAGCTCACACCTGGCAGATAATGCCAGTGATGATGACTCTTCAAGCGAAAGGAGTTGCCACGCTTCCTAATGAATTCGGTCCCGCGCAGACCCATCGAGCAAATTGGACACTACCCTATGAAAGCGAGGAAAATCCCATGAGAGAATTCAAATCACTGCAACCCAAGCGACTCCGGCGAGTCGACGTCGAGCCCGAAGGCAACCAGCCCAGAATTGACATCATCGAATCCAAGGGAAAGATCCAGATCACGTATAACTTTCCCGGCTTTTACCTGGTAGACGAGAACCGCACGATCAACCAACAGGTTGTCAATTTCAAGCAGGTGGATCTGACATCTGTCGGTTCGCTTGTCGAGAGCGGCAAGCCGGAGCTTCCGTCGTTTGGACGCTATGTGCAGATCCCGTTTGGCTACGATTATCGTGTCACAGTGAGAAAGGCCAACCCGGTCCAGTTCGAAAACATTCGAGTCATGCCCGCACAAGCCAATCTCACCGACGATGCCGAGCAGGAGCAGGAGGACATTTTCGAGTTCGACCAGAAATTCTACAAGCGGAATACCCTCTACCCGAGGAAAATGGTTAACGTCACGGGACCAGTCTCGATGGACGGCTACTGCGCCCTGCTCGTGCATATCTGCCCCTTCCAGTACAACCCGGCTCGCAATCTTCTCACGGGCTATGGTCAAATCCAGGTAACGATCCGGCTGTTCCCCAAAAAGGGGCGCCGCGCCGCAGTGCCCGCCAGCGCCGATGACCATTTGGCGTATGGCAACTTGTTTCTGAACCCGTCCCGCAACATCCATGTGCGCCTGGGTCTGCCCGTTATTTTAGGCAAAACAGGCTCGGTCGCTTCACTGCCACCCCTTCAATCACTGGACACCGAGTTCCTGATCATTCACGAAGTGGGCTTCTCCGCGGCGGCGCAGAAATTGGCCAAGTGGAAAAGGACTTGCGGGGTAAAAACCCAGACGTTTTCGATAGCCACCATCGGTAACACCGCGCCACAGATCAAGCAATTCATCCGCAATTGGCGTGGGAAGCAGGATGCCAAACTGCGCTATGTCCTGCTCCTGGGAGATTCGGACGGAATCACGTCTGAGACGGTAACGGATACCAGCACCGAGACATACGCCTCCGATTACTACTACTCGACCGAGACGAATGCGACTGGATCGAACTATGTGTTCCCCTGGTTGTCCGTTGGGCGTATTCCCGTGCGCACCAGCGACGAAGCCCTGCAAGTGGTCGATCAGATCATCGACTATGAGAAAACACCGCCCGCGGACTCAGCCTACTACAAGCGCATCATCTTTGCGTCCGCATTTTCGGGCACCGGCACGCAGGACAAGCGCAAGTTTATCTTCGCTCTGGAAAAGGATATTTACCCGGTCTTGGCCGTTCTCGGTTTCAACATTCAGCGCGTCTACGTCTGTCACAGCACCAACCCGCAAACGTTCGCGGATGGCACGCCGCTTTCTCAGGACGTGATCAATTCGTTCATGACGCATGAGGCGGCCACGCAGGCGCTCATCGACGGCACGAGCGAGGGTCAGTTGTTCATGGTTCATCGTGACCACGCGGGTGTGTCGGGCTGGGGTCATCCCCATTTCACCACGGACGACCTTGATAAAGTCACAGGTAATACACCGTCCATGTTCTACAGTCTGAACTGCCTCAGCGGCAAGTTCAACTATTCCGACACAGACGAATCCTTTGCCGAAAAAAATCTGCGCATGTGCGGGGGTGCACCCTCGCTCATCGCGGCAACCCGAGTAACCAGCACGACCGGGAACAATCTTCTAATCCGTGGCTTGTTTGATGCGACCTTCGGCGGTGTGATCCCAACCTTCCCCACCGGCGTTGCAAGTTACACGATGAAGAATCGCCACCTCGGGGATATTCTAAACTATGCCAGGTTTTTTCTGCCGATTGAGACCACCGGCGAGAATGCGGGGCTCCGCATCAGAGCCCACATGCAGAGGTATCATGTAATCGGTGACCCGACCTTGCAAGTCTGGGCGCAAGCGCCGCTGGAGGTTACGCTCCAGGCAACGTTCATGTACAATCCACTCTCACTCAGCATCGTGCTCTCGCACGTCCCGGCCAACAATGTCCTCTCCGTCTGGGTAGATGGTAATCTCAAGAAGCAACTGACTCCTGCTTCGACGCACGTTACGGTTGCGCTCGGCACTCTGCCAGACAACAAGCCCGTAACCATCCGCGTGGGTCTCTTCGCCCCCGGCTACCGGTATGTCGAGTGCGAACTCTATAAATTGCCCCCACCCAAGTAATATGACCAGACCCGAGGGATCACCTCCCTCGGGTCACCCTGCGAGAAACACGAGCAAATCACGCAGCGTGAAGTTCTGTAACACCTGCCCCAACCGGCGGCTTCAGTCAAGTACCAGCATCTTAACCTGGCAAGTACTAATGGATCACTCTGCTGCGAGTTCGGCCATGCATTTAAGGGCGTCATTACCCCAATCCAATTTGCCGCCATGCCCAAAAAAATGCCGATGATCACGGGTATTTTCACAAGGGTCAGCAGGATTTCTTTTAGCGACTTCGCCGCAGCTGAGGCCTGACGCTCCAGCGCGCCAGCCAATACAAAGATCACCTGGCCCAGATCGACGAGGCCAAACTTGTATAGATTGTCCGCACCTTGGAAAGGGATTCAAGAAAGGTCACGTGGCTGGTCCTCTTTTAAGTAGCAGCAACGTCCGGTCGTAGAGCAACTGGTGTCAGCGACGCGAGCTTTTCGTTGTATAATCGCCGTGAGGTATGTCACTCTGGACGGATGGGTGCATCTAATATGTTGAGCGAAGATTCCGATCGGGTTCTGCTGGAACGCCTCCGCCGTGGCGATAAGTCGGCCTGCGCCGAATGTATCGAGCGGCACTCGCCGGGCGTATATCGCGTGGCGCTGCGACTGCTCGGTCATGAGGCCGAAGCCGAAGAGGTGATGCAAGAGACGTTTCTCAGCGCCTTCAAAGCGATCGACAAGTTTGAAGGCCGCGCGGGGCTGGCGACGTGGTTATATCGCATCGCCCACAATGCGGCGTTGATGCGGCTGCGGCGTGCACAGCCCGAGCAGGTTTCAGTTGACGACGAAGAGGCCTTTGGCGAGGGTCTGCCGGTGCCCACGCAGCTGCACGATTGGTGCTGTCTGCCTGAGCGCGACTTCGAATCGAGCGAAACGCGGGCCGCTTTGGAGCGCGCGATCCATGACCTGCCAGAGAAGTTGCGGGTGGTCTTCGTCATGCGGGAACTGGAAGGCCTTTCGACGGAGGAAACGGCGCAGGCGCTCGAGATCTCGATCGACGCGGCGAAAGTTCGTTTGCATCGCGCGCGGCTGCAACTGCGCGAACACCTGTCACCCTATTTCACTGAATTGGCACAGACCGAGGCCTGATATGGAAACCGCCCGCTGCCCGCATCTGCTCGAAAATATGTCGGCCTATCTCGACGGCGAAGCGTCGGCGGAATTGTGCGCCGAGATCGAACGTCACCTGGACGGTTGTGAGGATTGCCGCGTGGTAGTCGATACGCTCCGCAAGACAATCACGCTATACCACGAACTACCACAGCCAGAACTTCATCCAGAAGCCCGTTTACGGTTGTATAAATCGCTCGATCTAAGCGAGTTTCTGAATTCGTAGCGAAATCTCACCCTCAACCCTACCGTATCAAACGCGCGGCACCTGCGGCCTCTCCTGAAATCGTGCCGTGAATTTGTAGGGCAAGCTGGTATCTTGCCGCGCAAGTTGACAACTTGCGCTACGACAGAACCTCTGATGTGTCACCTTTCGACAGTCGGTGCATCTAAAGAAGTGATCGAGACAACTCACTTTCAAGGAGCACCCATGTCCCTGTTAAATGACCAGATTGAAAAGCAAATCCGCCAGACGTTTGAAGCGTTGACCGGCCCGGTCAGGATTGTCCTATTTACCCAGGGCGAGAACGCGTTGGAATGCGAATACTGCGTGGAAACACGCCAACTGCTGGAAGAGGTCTCGGCGCTGTCGGACAAGATCACCCTGCAGGTGTACGACTTCGTGCGTGACGCCCAATTGGCCGAGCAATATCACATCGACAAGATTCCGGCAGTGGCGTTTTTGTCCGAGAGCACCGTGCCGCAAGACTACGGCATTCGTTTGTACGGTGTGCCTGCCGGTTATGAATTCAGCACGTTGATTGAAGACATCCTCATGGTCAGTCAGCAGCAATCGGCGCTGAATGCAAAAACGCTGGCCGAGTTAAAGAAGTTGACGCAGCCGGTAAACATTCAAGTCTTCGTCACGCCCACCTGTCCGTATTGCCCGCGTGCGGTGGTCCTGGCGCATCAACTGGCCCTGGCCAGCGAGCTCATCACCGCGTCGATGGTGGAGGCCAATGAGTTCCCGCACTTGTCGAACAAGTATCAAGTCTACGGCGTGCCGCGCACCGTGATTGAAGACGTGATCCACGTCGAGGGCGCCGTACCGGAGGCGAGGCTGGTCGAGGAGTTGATGAAAGTGTTGGATGGGGCTACCATGCAAAAACTGCGGCAGGAATGGGAACTGCATTTGAATTAGTCACCCATGCGAGGGGTGAATGCAAGGATCGTCATTCGGTGTTTACCCCGCGCATGGGTTCCTTCACTGTGAAATCTAAACCAGCCACGAAACCACCTGCAACACGCACGCTCACGTCGCGCAAGACCCGATCGTGTAAGCTGCCGCGTCCCGGGCAGAAATGTCCTCACTGCCAAAAGGGCAGGTTGGACTACGATGGCTCGCTAAATCTCGTCTGCCCCCACTGCGGGCACGTGGCTTTTTCCGGCGGGTTCACCTGATAAAAACTCTCAAGCGAGGCGTGACCTGGCTGTAACCTTCTCCGCGATCTTGCATCTAAACAGGTGAACTATCTTACGGGAGAATTTCAGCATGGCCGCTACTGTCAAGCCACAACCTAAAGTCATCGTCTTTTCCACGCCCACCTGTTCTTTTTGCACCGCTGCCAGGCATTACTTCCGCCAGCAGGGCATCAAGTTCCGTGATGTCGATGTGAGCCGCGATCCGGCGACGCGCGTCCTGGTTCAGCCCCTGGAACAGCAGAGCCGCACGGCCTCCGGCATCATCCTGCCGGAAACGTCGAAAGAGAAACCGCAGACCGGATGGGTCGTGGCCATCGGCGACGAGGTCAAATTCGACGGCAGCGATTACTTACTGATGGATCACAGTGACATTCTGGCCCGCGTGAACTGAACATGGATCTCAATCTCGACCTCAACGCCAATCAACTGAACCATGACAACCACTACGACGTGGTGATCATCGGCGGCGGTCCGGCGGGCGCCACGGCGGCCATCTACACGGCGCGGGCCGATCTCAAGACGCTGGTCATCGACAAGGGCTTGACCGCCGGAGCGTTAGGCCTCACGGCCAAGATCGCCAATTATCCCGGCGTGCCGGGTGAAATCAGTGGAGCCGATCTGTTAAAGATGATGCGCGAGCAGGCGCAATCGTTCGGCGCGATCTTCACTTCCGACAAGGTACAGGCCGTCGATCTGACCGCTGAAACAAAAACGATCTTCGCCAACGGCGGCACCTATACTGCCCGCACCGTGATCATCGCTACCGGCTCGATGGGGCGCGGTCAGCGCGTCAAAGGTGAGGATGAACTATTGGGACGCGGCGTGTCGTACTGCGCCACGTGCGATGCCGCCTTCTTCCGCGATCAGGTGGTGGCCGTGGCCGGCAACAGCGATGAAGCGATCGAAGAGGCCTTATTTCTCACCAAGTTCGTGCAGCAGGTGCACTTCCTCTCGCCCACGCCGGAGCTGAAAGCTGCGCCGCAGATGATGGCTGAGCTCACGGCACATCCGAAAGTGATGATGCATTTTGGCACGGCGCCGCGGGAAGTGATGGGGACCGATCGGGTTGAAGCCGTGCGCGTGGCCCAACGGGGTCGGCCTGAGGAAATCATCCCCGTCACCGGGGCGTTCATCTACTTGCAGGGCGGCAAGCCCATCACGGACTTCTTGCAAGGACAACTGCCGATCAGTGACACAGGCTGCCTCATCGTGGATAAAGAGTATCAGACGGCGCTGCCGGGAGTTTATGCGGTGGGCGACGTGTTGTGCAATCACGTGAAACAGGCCGTCATCGCCGCCGCCGAGGGTGCGGTCGCCGCCATCGCCATCGAGAAGCAGTTGCATCACCGCAAACAGCTCGTCGCCGATTGGGCGAAGTAAACTCGAGCCAACGAGGACGACCTGATCACCAATCCGTCGATTTCTCGTTAGGCGCGTCGACAACAGCGTGTCTCTCAGACAGCGCAAGGTACGCTGTCAGTCTCAGGGAGCACAGGCCAACAGTAGGCTTTCATGATCAAAAGGACTCCGCAGATAAATACTGCGGAGTCCTTTCATGTGCGCGGGTCAGCTAAGGCCGTCCACCACCACTGCCGCTGCCGCTACCACTGCCACCAGAGCCATTGCCACCCGTGTCATTACCGCCGCCACTCGGCGTGGGCGCCTCCTGCGATCCACCTGAACCTTGCGGGGTGCTCTGCGGGCCAGGGCCATATTCGTGACCATCGCCTTGACCGACCGGCGTAGCAACCGGCTGTTGTGTGTTCTGTGGGCCGGGGCCAGACCCTGGCCCTTGGGGGGTACCAGTTTGCTGCCGTTGCGGTGTACCGGTAGTCTGCGGCGTGCGCGTATGCTGCGGAGTGACCGAAGCGCGCGGTCCGACTGGTGTGCCCGATGGATCAGCACGCGGCGTGTTTTGCGGTTGTGGCGGCGCATCGTCGGGACGACCATGACCGAACCGGGCGCGGAATGCCTGCGGGTCGGCTTGCCCCAGTTGAGCCATTTCACGGGCCTGCGTCAAGGCTTGTACAGCATCAGGCACCTGCAACTGCTCCATCTCACGCAATTGATCCTGCGTGCGAAGTTGAATCCGTTCGAGAGCGGGCCGCAGCTGTTGATCGCCCAACTGCGCGGCGACTTGTAGGGCCGCTTGCAGGCGGGTTTGCAGACGCACGGGTACATCGGCAGGAATAACCGCATCTCGCTGAGTGAGCTGCACCATTTCGTGCACCCGCTGTTGCGCCTGCGCCAACTGCACGTCGATCTGTGCGTTGGGAGTGGAAGCTAGCGCCAACTGCGCATCCTCGATCAGCAACTTGACAGGATACAACGCTTCATTCGGCAAGCTGCTCTGTGCAGCGGCTGCCGTCACACCTGCGCCGCCAAATATGACGGCTAACACTAATACGAGTTTAATCGCTAAAGCTGCCATGGGTGAACGCTCCTGAGTGAATTTCGATCCCACTTGAAATTGAGAGATCCACCCAGTAAGACGCCGGGGAGGCCGTGCGGATACGGCCGGGCGCAGGCGGTCCGCTTCGTTGAGAAAATTCTGCAAGCCCGATCGGGCTGCGGCCTCCGATCGCTTGGGTGACACGCGCAGCGCTTCCAGTTTTGTCAGCACTTCGTCGAATTCATCCGTCATAGCCATGCCTCGATCTGTTCCAAGCTCAAGCTGCGGCGTAGAGATCCCAACGCCCGATGCTGCAGGGACTTCACCGCACCGATCGGTTTGCCGAGCGCCGCGGCGACTTCTTCATTACTCAAGCCTTCCAGGTATTTCAAGGTGATTACCAGACGCTGATCGGGCGTGAGCTTCCACAACGCTGCGCGGGCCTGTTCCTGCGCCAGGTGCAATGGCGCGGAGATTTCGGGCCCTTCGTCAGCGCTGGCTTCCAGCGCTTCGTCGAGCGCAAATTCGCCTGGCGGTTGGCGGCGATAACGATCGGTGATCAAGTTGTGCGCGATGCGATACAGATAGGCCGACAGGTGCCGACGCGGCCCATGGCCATGGCGCAAGGCCAGGAGCAGCCGGTGAAACGTCTCGGCCACGACGTCCTCCGCATCGGCCGGATTGCCCAACAGGCGATAGGCGTAACGATACAACGCAGGGCTGAGCGCTTCGTAAATCTCTGTCAGCACCTGCTTGTCCAATTGATACGCCTGAGGCAACCACGCATCGATCGTCGCCATCTTCACTCCATAAGACGCGCCCGGGCCGTAAGAGATACGGCCTGGGCACATCCTGGAAAAACTTAGCGCCAGCCTCCCCCACTCCGGCCACGCCAGCCAAGGCTACTGCTGATAACGCCTTGATCCGTAACCAGATCGAGGTATTGTGGCTGATACACTTCGCCGGTCTGCGTCTTCAGTGTGTTTATGAACGAACGCAGGTGGTTGTACGAGCCGTTCAGCAGGTTATTGTACACGGTCTTGATGTCAACCTGCGTCGTACTGGCGCTGTACTCTTTCAGATCACGAATGTCGATTTCTTCGATCGCGCCGCCGACTTTCAAGGCGGCTGAGAGCGATTGGCTGCCTTGCGCGATCAACTGATTGTACAGCACTTGCAGCGTCGGATCGGCGAAGACCCCCACGGCTTTGCCTGCGACCGGATCGGCAATGCCATACCGATCGAGCAGCGTTTTGACTGCGGCCATGTGCGTGGCTTCGCTGTTGGCGATGTTGTTGAAGATTGGCAGGCCCCACTTCTGAGACAACGTCAGGTACACATCGCGCGCCAACTTTTCTTCCTCGCGCATGAATTGCAAGCCAGCGATCTCGTCGGCGCTCAACGGGCCGGCGGCAGCTGCGGCGGGTGCTGTGGACACTAGCGACAGAGCCAGCGCCAGCAACACACTCAGGTTGACCAGTAGCGTTCGGAACTTCTTAATGGTGTTCATGTGAAACCTCCTCCGGTGAATGGATTTGATGCCATTGTGCCAAAGTGGTATGGACGCTTGACGGGAAAGTTGTGAGGTTTCTGTGAAGGAAATTGAAGATCCACTAAGGCTTTGTCGAGAAATTACTTTTCCGTTTCGTCTGAACTGTGATGCGGTTCAATTGTATGGTTCCACCGCGGCAAGATCCGATGCGGCTTGAGTTTAATCCTGGTCTTCTGCGTTGCCGTGATCTTTTGGCCGGTGAGATAGTTCTTGGTATCCAGATAAGCGCGACAGCGCAGGCCGGTATCCGTGCGCGTGCTGCGAATAAATTTCAAAATGGTTTCGTAACTGACTAACGGCTGTCCACTCCAATTGCGTTCAATATGGCAAAACAGTTTGTGCTCGATCGGATTCCACTTTGAGGCACTGGTGGGCAAATGCGTGACCGTAATCGTCAAACCGAATTCGTCGGCGAATTGCTGAAGATGATATTTCCACAACCAGCAGCGATTGCCGTTGGCCCCACCACAGTCGGCTTCAATCAGCAAATGCGGCTTGCCGACATAGACGTGCTGCCCCCTCTTGCGCCACCACTGTCGAATCGCCGCGACCGCAAATTGCGGCGTCTGGTGAGCGATACCGACGACGACAAAGCCCTCATTACGGGTCAGGTCGTAAATGCCATATGGGATGGCGATGCCGTCTGCCTCACTGGGATAATCGCTTTCCGAAACCATCACCGGCGTCTTGCGCCAAGTCTGGCCCGGGTTCTTGAAGTTCCCGATCAATTCGCGCTGCTTGGCGTCCACCGAAATCACGGGAAAACCAGCCTGTTGGTGAGCCCGCCGTTGCCGAGCCAAATACTTCATCTGCTGATCGCGATCCGCATCGCGCCGCTTGGTCAAGCGCTTCCGATTGACCCGCAACGCATAATTGCGCTGGCGCAACAAGCGCCGAACCGTATCGGGACCGACACGATAGCCACGCCATTTCAACTTCCGACTCAACTTCCGCAAGGTCTTGCGGGTCCACTTCACGCCGCGAACCGGATCACCCGCAGTCGGCCTGCCCCGCGGCGGCGCACCCGACCCGCGGTGCCCGCCCGTTCGACCTTCTGGACTTCGGTACGCCCACGCCGGATAGTCGGACGACTCAGGCCCGTAATCTCACTCAGCCGTTCAACGCTGCCACGGCCCCGTTGCAGCGCCAGCAAGCCGACAAAACGGCGACGGCTTTTTTCATTCAGCGTACTGAGCACACGGTTGATGGCGCGATGCTCTTTCGCCGTGCGGCTCGATGGATGGTCACAACATACCCGACAGGTACACTGATGCTCGATTTCGCTCATGTGCACGGCCTCACGGATCGGCTGGATAGATATTGCTTGCCCGCTCCTCCCATGCGCCTGAGCATACTACGAAAACGGAAAAGTTATTTTTCGACAAAGCCTAAAGCTGAACGCCGTTGGTTCATCCCGGGCCACGAATCTGACACATTCCACATGAGAGAAACTATTATTTTGGTTGAAAGTATTGACTTACTGGCCTAACGGAACTATAATTTTGGTTGACTCGCTTGAACTCTAGGAGGTTCCTTGTGCCGCAATCACCTGCCGTCACTCTCAGCCGACCACGCCGCAACCGGGTGCGCGGAGCTCGCTTGGCAAACCAAGTACCTGATGCCAACACACCGGAAGTCAACGTCGGTCGGCGCTTGCGTGAGTTGCGGCTGGAACGCAACCTGTCGATCCGCAGTCTGGCCGAACTCAGCGGATTAAATGTCAACACCTTCAGCCTGATCGAAAACGGCAAGACCTCACCCAGCATCAGTACCTTGCAGCAGATCGCGGCCGCCCTTGAAGTGCCCATCACAGCTTTCTTTGAAACCGACAGGCCCAAGAATAGCGTCGCCCATATCACCACCCATAATCGGCCACGGGCGGCTTTCGCACATGGGGTATTGGAAGACCTGGGGGCCGGGTTAACCAATCGGGCGGTAGAGCCGTTTGTCGTGACACTGGAACCCAACACCAGCAGCGGGCCACAACCGATCGTCCATACCGGCTTCGAGTTTGTTTTCTGCCTGCAAGGACAACTCACCTACCTGATCGATGCGGTGGCTTACGTGTTGGAACCGGGCGACAGTCTGTTATTTGAATCGCATCTCCCGCATCGTTGGCAGAACGTTAAAGCGCAGCCGGCGCAGGCGATCCTGGTGCTCTATCCGACCGATTCACGTGATCGTCCAACTGAACGTCACTTCGCCGTAAAGGAGCCATAGGTGGAACAGCAGGCGAAGTCACCGGCAAGGGAACTGACATGTCTGCACCAAAAACATCTCAACTACGGTTATGCGCGTCCCTGTTGGCGTTGACGATCGGGTTGGTCGCGCTATTTGCGCCACAGACGGCTGGCGCGCAGTGCGAAGACTCAAGCCCGTCGTGCTGCACGTGCCATGCCACAGCGCATCCGGTCTTTGAACAGGGGGAATGGCACACGATCCACGCGCGCCAGGAGTGCTGCCGTGCCTGTCACGGTGGCAACGATCGAACGGATGATCAAGATGCTGCGCATGTGGGGATGATGCTTCATCCTTTGGAAGACACTTACCTGGCTTGTCACGCGTGCCACCCCGAGGATTATCGACAGCGCGCCGAGGTGTTTGCAGTGGTGCTGCACGTCACGCCGCAGAGCAGCGAGCCGAAGACGCCATCACCCGTCCCGACCATTACGCCGTCGTCCATTCTCTTGACGCCGTTAGCGCAGACGACAACCGCTATCACACCGGCGTGGGACTGGCCGGTGGTATTGATCATTGCCATACCTGTGATTGCCCTTGCTTTGCTTTGGCGGCGATCACATTCAAGTTGAAATCTCACTCAAAGGAAATGGAAAATGAAAATAGCTGTGATAACCGACGACGAACAAAGCATCAGCCAGCACTTTGGCCGCGCACCATACTATCTGGTGGTGACCATCGAAGCGGGGCAGATCGTGCAGCGCGAGCGGCGTGACAAACTGGGCCATGCGCACTTCGCCAACGAATCGCACGCGACCGAATCGCATGGGGCCGATCCACGCGGACACGGCTTTGACCCAGACGCGCAGAATCGGCATGTCCGGATGGCCGCAAGCATTGCCGATTGTGAAGTGTTGTTGTGCCGTGGGATGGGCGCGGGCGCCTACGAGAGCATGAAGCATGCCGGCATCCGCCCCATTGTGACCGACATCGCCGACATTGACGAGGCGGTCAAGGCTTACCTTGAAGGAAAAATCATCGATCGAGTTGACCGGCTGCATTAACTCGGCAAGGAACAAGATCGATGAACATCTGCCTGAACACGGACCTGTGCATAGGCTGTGAGTGGAGCGATCACCATGGTCGAATCAAGGATCTTGCGGCGTTCGGCTGAGAGGCAAATTCCAACCAGGACGCAGGTTATGCCAAACGCGCCGAAGGGCAAGACTCTCCAAAAGCGGTCGGGGTGGACACTCCGGCGCAGGTGGATCGCTGAAGGATGAAACGACTCCTGTCTTCTGGTAAGCGATCAGCAACTGGGCCAGTCACGAAAGAACAGACCTCTTATGAAATGCGGGCACGTGGTGAACATCGCTCTCGCTGGATGACGGCCCAGCGATTGAAGGTGGTCAACGGCTTTTCCCAGGGTACATTCAGGTTTATACTGGGAATGGTAAAAACCATAGCCGTCCCGGGTCTGCCCGTGAAAAGTTGAATCTGGTTTCAGGAGTCCAGCGCTGAAATACCGCTGGACTGGCGCGAAGTAAACATCGGGCTGGGCGTGTTGGCGGCTGCTCTGACCGCGTTGTGTATGTCCAGCTGGCTGAAGCGTAGAAAAGATTAATGAATCAACTCTTTGCAGGCACCTTTGAACAAGCACCCACATTGCACTAATGAGGCGTGATGAACGATCTGGTACAAGGTCTCCATCCGGTACTTCAAGCGTTACTCGCCACAGGCTTTACATGGGGCGTCACGGCTCTGGGGGCAGCGGTCGTATTCGTGAGCAAGGAGCTGAGCCGCCAGCTACTCGATTTGATGCTTGGCTTTGCGGGCGGGGTGATGATTGCGGCCAGCTACTGGTCGTTGTTAGCTCCAGCGATTGAGATGTCTCAGGGTCAGATTCTTCCAGCGTGGGTTCCCGCAACGGCGGGTTTCTTACTGGGCGGATTGTTCCTGCGGCTCACCGACCGGCTGTTGCCACATCTGCATATCGGCTTTCCTTTGTCAGAGGCCGAAGGAGTGAAAACAACCTGGCGACAGGCTACCCTGCTGGTCCTGGCAATCACGCTGCACAACATCCCCGAAGGGCTGGCGGTAGGTGTCGCCTTTGGGGCCGTTGCAGCTGGTTTACCAGCTGCGACGTGGGCCGGGGCTGTCGCGCTGACGATAGGCATTGGTTTGCAGAATTTCCCCGAAGGGTTGGCCGTTTCAGTGCCGCTGCGGCGAACCGGCATGACCCGCATCAAGAGTTTCTGGTACGGTCAAATGTCTGGAATGGTGGAGCCGGTGGCGGGCGTCATCGGCGCGGCGACGGTATTGGCGGCCCGTTCGATCTTACCCTATGCGCTGGCATTTGCAGCCGGGGCGATGATATTTGTCGTGATCGAAGAAGTCATCCCGGAATCGCAACGCGGCGGTCATACTGATCTGGCGACGCTGGGTGCGATGCTGGGGTTTGCCGTGATGATGGTGCTGGATGTCGCTCTGGGCTAGAGGTGTGGTTAGATGGACTTGAAATACTGCCCGCCACTTGCCGTGGTGGCAGTAATGCAGGCGCGTGGAAATTTTGACTATGCGTGAGAGGGTGAATCGATGCCTCAATTAGTCAAACGCGGCAGATGGGTCTCATGACCAATCTATGAAGAGGCGTTGAAACAGCCTGGGCTGGAGGTCTTTTAATTGTGAGTATCCTCGATGAGTTGATTGCCAGTTTGCCCGATGACGTGGCCGTGAAGTCGGTGCGGGTGGGTGTGCATTGGACTGCGGTCTGCACCCGACACTACGGTCTGGCCTCGACCCTGGTGAGTAACCAGCCGCATAGCCATGCGAAGGTGCGCGACGTTGGCCGGTTGCATTTTAAGAGCGCGCCTGAACTGGCTGAGTACGCGCGATCCGACAACCTGCTGGAGGCCAGTATCGGTGTGGCGACGATTAACTCGCTGCTTGAGGTGGATCCGTCACGCGTTGTCGAGATGAATGCCGGTGACGTTCTGCTTCAGCAGGGGCGCGGCAAGCACGTGGCGCTGGTCGGTCACTTCCCGTTCATTTCACAACTGCGTGCCAGCGCCAGTGAATTATGGGTCATCGAGCAACAGCCCACCGCCGACGAATACTCAGCTGAGGCCGCAGGAGAGCTTATACCCCGGGCGGAGGTGGTAGCGATCACAGGCACGGCGCTGATCAATCATACGCTGGATGGATTGCTGACCCTCTGCCGTCCTACCGCATGGGTGATGATCCTGGGGCCGAGCACACCGCTCTCGCCGGTCCTGTTCGATCACGGGGTCTCCCTTCTCTCTGGCACACAGGTTGTCGACGAAGCAGCTGCGCTGCGCACGCTTTGTCAAGGCGCCACCTTTCAGCAAATGGAAGGCATGCGGCTGGTAACGTTGACCCGCGACCAGATCGCTTGATCATGGAATTCGTGATGCGCCCCATCGGCGAGATCCATTTGCCTTTCCACGACAAACGTCATACGCCCATCCAGTCTTCACGCTCGACAATCAGAGGCCAGATCGAAGTCTATCCGGCCTATGCCGCCGGGCTGCGTGATTTGGCAGGTTTCTCGCATCTCATCTTGCTTTACGTCTTTCACCAGTCGGACGGTTATGCGCTGAGCGTAACACCTTTTCTCGACGATCAGGAACATGGCTTGTTTGCAACCCGGTACCCGCAGCGTCCTAATCCCATCGGGCTGTCAGTCGTGCGGCTGCTCGCCATGGATTATAATATGCTCGAGATTGAAGGCGTCGATGTGCTGGAAGGTACCCCCGCTGCTCGACATTAAGCCCTATGTACCAGACTTTGACGTGCGAGTTGGCGTGCGCGCCGGCTGGTATACTACTCGAAGTGTTCAGGAGAAATGAGGATGTTGCGCGTTTTACGTTGCTGGCTGATCGTGAGCTTGTCCCTGGTTTTGCTGAACGTGTCGCCGGTGCAGGCGGCGCCGGCGGTGGTACGCGCGGTGCTGTTTTTTTCGCCCAGCTGCAGCCATTGCCATCAGGTTATGACTGAGGACCTGCCGCCCTTGCTTGAAAAGTACGGCGAACAGTTGCAAATCGTCCAGGTCAATGTGACACAACCGGAGGGCCAAGCGTTGTTTCAAGCGGCTGTTCAACACTTCAATTTGGCGCGTGCTGGTGTGCCGACCCTGGTGGTGAACGATGTCGTCCTGATGGGTTCGCTGGAAATCCCGGAACGGTTGCCCGGCCTGATCGAAGAATACCTGGCGCAGGGTGGCACCGACTGGCCCGCCATTCCCGGTTTGGTTGAAGCTCTAGGCCCACAAACCACGCCCGAGTCCACCGACGCGCCCGCAGCTTCTGTCGAAGCCACGCCTGCGCTTCAGCCCGTTTCCTCATTGAATGAAGATAACGCGGCCGTCACTCAGCCGATAGCGGTAACAGCCTGGTCGAAGGTCATGCTCGATCCCATCGGCAACGGGCTGGCGATAATTGTGTTGTGCGGGATGATCGTAAGTATGGCCTTTGTCTTGGTGCCACGGCGCGCTCCGATCGCCCGCGCACAACCCATCTGGCGCGAATGGGCGATCCCGGTGTTGTGTCTGATCGGTCTGGTGGTCGCCGGTTATCTGGCCTATGTCGAAACGGCGCAAGTGGAAGCGGTGTGCGGTCCGGTGGGCGATTGCAACACTGTGCAGCAGAGCGAATACGCGCGGTTGTTCGGGGTGCTGCCGATCGGGGTACTGGGCCTGATCGGATACGTTGCCATCATCATCGCCTGGGGGATCGAACGCCGTGGTCCTGTCCCCCTCAAGCGGCTGGCCGCATTGGCGCTGGTGCTCATGACGCTCGGCGGCATGCTGTTTTCCATATATCTGACCTTCCTCGAACCGTTCGTGATCGGCGCGACGTGCGCTTGGTGTTTAACCTCAGCCATTCTCATGACCGCACTCGTGCTGCTAACCGTGACACCCCGGCGGCTGGCTTTGATTAGAGGCGCAACGCCCTGAACTGGTAGATTGTTTTTGAAAAAAACAAGCCCGGTGGGAAGATGATACCCATCGGGCTTGTTCGATCCTGATCGCCTGAGTTGAAAAGTCGCTTGCGCCGTTACTGTTTTGTTATT
>JAUQXC010000846.1 GCA_030834825.1 Thermoflexales bacterium | reverse complement strand
CTTCAAACGCGTCGATAAGTGGACGGGCAGCACGAAGTACATTTATCATGGCAACGACGGCACGAGCTTTCCGTGGAACGATACCGCGCAGCTGGATTACCTGAAGCCCGAAGTACGCGAGGCGGTGATTCAAACTATCCTGCACGTGGCGCGCAACTTCCCCGTGATTCGCTTCGACGCGGCGATGACGCTGGCCAAGCGGCACTTTCAGCGCTTGTGGTTCCCCGAACCGGGCACGGGCGGCGCCATCCCATCGCGCGCCGAATATGGCTTGACCAAGGATCAATTTGATGCCGCCATTCCGCAGGAATTTTGGCGTGAGGTGGTCGATCGGGTGGCCGCTGAAGCGCCGGACACGCTGCTATTGGCGGAAGCCTTTTGGCTGATGGAAGGCTATTTCGTGCGCACGCTGGGCATGCATCGCGTGTATAACAGCGCCTTCATGAATATCCTGCGCGATGAAGACAACGGCAAGTATCGCAGCGTGATGAAGAACACCATCGAGTTCGATCCGGAAGTATTGAAGCGCTACGTAAATTTCATGAATAACCCGGATGAGAAGACCGCCGTCGAGCAGTTCGGCAAGGGCGATAAATACTTTGGCGTCTGCGTCTTGCTGTCCACCATGCCCGGCCTGCCCATGTTCGGTCACGGCCAGATCGAAGGTTACGCCGAGAAGTACGGCATGGAATACCGGCGCGCTTATTACAACGAGACGCCCGATCAATGGTTGATCGATCGGCATGTGCGCGAAATCTTCCCGCTGTTGCACAAGCGCCACGTCTTTGCCGGTGTGGATAACTTCCTGTTGTATGACGTGTACACGCCCGACGGTCGCGTGGATGAAAACGTCCTGGCTTATTCCAATTCGTACGGTGACGAAAAGGCGCTGGTCGTGTACCACAATAAGTTCGCTGACACGCGCGGCTGGATTCGCACGTCAGCGGCGTATGCTGTCAAGACCGGTAATGGCGATGAGAAACGTTTGGTCCAGCGCGAACTGAAGGACGGGTTTGGCCTGCGCGGCGATGAAAACGTGTACTACCTCTTCCGCGATCAGATCACGGGGCTGGAATACATCCGTAACGGGCGCGAGTTGTGCCAGAGCGGGTTCTACATCGAACTGGGTGCATACCAGTATCACGTCTTTATGAACTGGCGCGAGGTGATCGACGACGAGCAACGGAACTATGCTCGGATTGCCGCTCATCTACAGGGCGGCGGCGTGCCCAGTGTGGATGAAGCCATCCGCGAATTGTATTTGCAGCCGGTGCATGGCCCGTTCAGAGAATTAGTCAATGCGGGCATGTTCAACTGGTTCTATACGGAGCGCGTGCGTGAGGCGGACGCGACCTTGAATCCAGCGTTGGGCGACGAAGTGGAAGAAAAAGCCACGCGTCTCTTCAAGGCCATCAACGATCTGAATGGCGGTGTGGCCGTGGAATCCGAGCTGGCGCGATCGCTGCGTACCGATCTGGAAGCGACACTGCAGCTGCTCATTCTACCCGATCGGTTCGCGGCCCCGGCGGCGCGAAAATATCAGGCGGCCATCCAGTACTTGCAGGCCAATCTGGGTGTGCAAAGTGAAGAGACCACTCCCAAGAGCAAGGCGCGTAAAGCCAGCGCGGTGCGCGCTCTGCCCGCCGACGACAAAGCTGTGTGGGGCACGCTCTGCGGTTGGACGTTTGTGCACTCATTGGGCCGGGCGCTGAATGCAGACGGTTACGCCGAGATCAGCCATCAGTGGATCGACGAGTGGTTCCTGGGACGGATTATCGCGAATACGCTGCGTGAATTCGGCCTGGACGAAGGCGCAGCGTGGCGCGCGGTTCATCTGATCAAGGTGCTGACGACTCATCAGGCGTGGTTGGCTGCCGGTACGGCTGCGGCTCGCCGCCCTGCACAGGTGCTCGACGCGCTGCTGGCCGATCAAGAGGTGCTGCGCTTTTTGCAAGTCAATCGTTACAACGAGATTGACTGGTATAACAAGGAATCATTTGAAGAATTGCTGGCGTGGCTGCTGATCGTCGAAGCGGTTCAGATCAGCGGGGTGGGTGAAGAGGTGCCCAAGACGCTGAGCGCGGCCCATGATGTGATCGTCGCGTTGCAGCAGGCTGAGGCGCAGTCCGAGTATCAAGTGGAGAAGTTGAGGCAAGCGGCCAAGCCTGCGCCCCGCGCGAAGGCCAGAGTCGCTGCTGTACCTCTCGAATGAACGCTACGCGGCCAGGCGCTCGGTTAGTTATCTGGATGTCGCACCTGAGCTGATTGTGGAAATCCTTTCGCCCGGCGACAGCTGGTCGGAGGTCATGCAGAAGATGCGCGATTATTTCAGCATCGGCGTGCGGGTGATCTGGATAGCCGATCCCGTCGCCCGGACCGTGTACGCTTATCGCTCAACGACGGATGTGCGTGAATTCAGCGAGCAGGCTGAGCTGATTGACGCTGAGGTGCTGCCCGGATTCAGCGTGAAAGTCGCAGAGTTGTTTGAGATCTGATGCGGTTGATAGCATATGCAGCGACGAGCCAGCTGGCATCAGCTGGCTCGTTTGGGGTGAGGTGAAGAGACCGGGTTTCTCCGTTCAGATCGCTTGACACGCCTGGGAAGTAGAAACTCGGTTTCTCCGATCGAGGCGGCGCTTGGCTTTCCGAGGCCCGGCCTTGAGATTGGCGAAGATCAAGGCTGAGGATCAGGAAGACAAACAACCCTGTGCCCTGCTGTTCCGGTATCAACGAATGTTGCTGGTGCGCGAACGCCATCCGTTGACGAAGTGCATCGCCGAAAAGATGGGGACTTCGTGCAACGCGCGTATTCGCTCTAATTCGTTGTCACCATCACGGCATCCCGCTTTGTATTGGGTCACTGTTATTTCTCATCCATCACTCTCCTGTGCAACCGGCTAACCCAAAGCGACTAGAGTATTCCATTGGAATGTGATGCCCATCCGGAAAATTGATCGCCACAACGATTCTTGCCTGATGCTGACGTTCGTCATAAATTTCACGCAAGACTGCGGTAGTACACTGACCTGAGTTCTGACTCAGAAATTTTTGCAGGAGCTGCCAGCACCCTTCATCGATGAATAAGTGAGGTGGAAGTACATCTGCCCCCTTTGTACCTACTGGATGGGTTGCAGCTGCATCTATAACTTGCTTCGTGTACCGAATAGCAGTGTCTGCGAACTCCCTCGAAGAGTCCAACAAATAGCAACAAGCAACAAC
>JAUQXC010000845.1 GCA_030834825.1 Thermoflexales bacterium | reverse complement strand
GTATTGATAAGCCAGTCCAATGATCACGCGATGCCAGGGATCGTGCCGTTTGATCTTGTAGCCATTCACCATGTCCACACCTTCCACGGCGGCCTCGGCCAACAGCTTCAACTCGCGCGTATCATACTGGGCGTCGCCATCGGTGTAGAAAACCCAATCCTTGCGGGCAGCGGCAAAGCCGCCACGCAACACGCCACCATAGCCGCTCGGCTGGGCGCGATGAATGACGCGCACGTGATCGGGATAGAGCCGCGCCATCTCATCCAGCACCAGGGCGGAATCATCCTGGCTGCCGTCATTGATGACCACGACTTCATAGTCGTCGGTGATGCGCGGCAGAGTATACAGGGCGCGCAGGATCATCGTGGGGATGGTGCCCGCGTCATTGTAGCAGGGATAAAAAACCGTTACACTCGATAGTTTCATGGCATCAAATATCTTTACGCGCCAGGGCCACCACGGTCAATCCGACGGGCAGGCCCACCGTGCTCACGAGCGGCGCCTCCGCACCGAGGATGGATCGCAAGATTCCATTGATGGGGCCGGGACTTAAGGTCAGGTCGGAACCCTGCTGCGGCGGCAGAAAGCGCTCGCTCCAGCGCTTGGCCGCCGCGATGGGAAAGAGAAACGAATTGGCATAGCTGGAGTGGAGCGGTGTTAGCCCACTGGCACACAGCTTGGCGACCACTTCACCGCGCGTGTAGCGGTGCGCCAAATACACGGCCACATCATGCTGGCCGCGCATCCACGAGTAGGCTGGCAAGCGCAACAACACGATGCCGCCCGGTTTCAACACGCGGGCGAACTCGCGCAGGGCCCGGCCATCGTCCACCCCGATCTCGCAGAGCACGTCGAAAGACACGACCACATCAAACCGATTGCTGGCGAAGGGAGCTTGCAGCACCGAGGCCTGAGCCAGCCGGAGATGGCCGCGCCGGCGCGAGAATTTCAGCGCCTCAGCCGAAAAGTCAAAGCCGGTCGCCGCACCATAGCGGGCCAGATACTTCATGACGGCGCCCGTACCGCAGCCCGCGTCGAGGATCTTTAGGGAGCGCGCCCCTCGATCGGGCGGCAGGGCGCGCTCCAGTAAATGGCGCGTGATTCGTTCCATGCCAAGGTACCACCAATGGTGATCCTCGACCTGATACATCACTTCATATTCTTCGAGGTTCATGCGCTTTAGGGTTCATAGAGTAAAATGTTGTCGAAATCGATCTGCATCTCATACCCAATCGGCGGGTTTTGAGTAGCATTTTGGGTCCACGAGAAGATAAAGACGCCATACTTCCCATGCGACGCGCCGGTATAGGTGGTATCGGTCACGGTAATGAGTAGGGTTCCATTCAGCCAGACTTTAATGTTATCCGAACCACTGGCGCGCCGTTGAATGCGAACGGTATCGAAGCCGCTGGCATTGCCGATGAAGTTGCCGGGCAGGGAACTGCTTGCCAACTTATGGCAGGAATTCTCACCGGAGTTGGCGGCCCCATCACAGCGATCCAGTCTGATCGCGATGGGTTTTACGGAGTCGACGTTGTAGAAATAGACGCGATAATATGGTTTGTTGTAGTGAAACCCCGATGGATTAGTCCCAAAAGTGTCACTGCTGGCATTGAAGATGATGCCGTACCAGTCGCCAAAATCGTCATCGGGGCAGCCATAGGGACTACATGGGCCTTTTGGATAAATTACCCACGGCGATATATCCACATAGAGATCGTAATCGTCGGGCGCTATGTCATTGGGTGATGAAGCGATGAAACTGTACAATCCGTTCGTGTACAGGCGCAAGCTATTGGTAGGATTACCGTGAGCGGTGGTGGAATGGATCGCACATTGCCCGGGTATGCATTGTCCGAACTTGGTATTCCCGGTGTTGTAAAAAGCTCCTCCCCATTTGTTGAGGTCAGTATCACCCTGATCAAACGTATAGCCAAAGAGCGGCGGAACGAGTGTGGGTGTAGGTGCTGCATAGTTGTTCAGGACAAGTGGTAAGTAGCCATATTTCACCGGTTCGGCCGTTAACTGCACATTGCGCACAAAAGCCCCCAGACCCTGCGGATCAGCCTGGCTGTTAAACGCAAACGCCAGGTACACTGTCTGGAAAGTGGAGTTAGCCCGGAAGGCAAACGTATCGGTGATCCATGTGCCTAACGGCCCACTCTGGCTGTTACCGTAGAAGGTCTCGCCATCAGCCGAATAACCCCAGAGCAGAGTATCGCCTGCTTGCGAGTCCAGATAATACTCAAAGCTCAAATGAGCATACACGAACTTGCTGAGATCGAGCGGGCCGTAAATCAGCCAGGCATCTTGTCCGGCGGGATAAATGCTCTCACCCGGCGTCAGCACTTGCGTGGCCGTCACAAGACGAGCGGCGCTCCACGCGCTGTGGCTGAATGCGATCGGCGCACTGGCGTCAACTTTGTCCCAATGGTAACCAGCCGAGTCCGCCGGATTGCGGATGATGCGCCATTGCGGAGTGCTGCCGTTCAAGTCAGTGACCGGCGCGAACGACGCACCAAAAGTCTCGGTCATCAAGACGGTGCTGCCCGGCGGCGGAGTCTGCGCTGCGGGCGCAGCGGTGCGCTCCGCGAATTTGAAGGGCGGTTTCAGTTCAGGCCTTAGCGGCTGGGCACTGACTGCCTCACCGGCCAGCGCGATGAGCGCCAGGCCGCAGCCCAAGAGGGCGATGACGATCCAAAAGCGTGTCAATTTTTTCTGAGTGTTCATAGAGTTTTTTCACCTGACGGCAATACGATCGATGGTTGGGTTTTCATCGATCGTATTGCAAGAGTTTAGGCTTCTACAGATTGTTCCTCGTCTTCAGACGATTCGACTATCGCGCTGGGTGGGCTTAACAACCCGATGATCTGTTCGCGCGCCTCCGCCCCCAAGGCCCCCGGCTTGCCCGGTCCGCGCAGCCAGTCCTTCAGTTTTTTGTAATGGAGCGCCGGGATGGGCGAATCGGCGGCATCCACGATCGCGGTTGGGCTGCCGAACACGATGACGGGTTGAATGGGCACTTCTACCCCTGGCAGTTTTTTTGCCAGGTAACGTTGCAGCGCCCTGGCCTCGGACGCGGCTTCTGTAGAGGGGTTGCCCAGACTGTCACTCGCCAGCCAGAGGAAGAACCTCTGCCAGCCGATTTGGTGCTGCCACTTGCCCTGGCGATAGAGGATGCCCTTCCCCTGCATTTTAATCGTAAATGCAAAACATGCATTGGGTGTTACCAGGACATTGCCGGCCGGGCTGGTG
>JAUQXC010000844.1 GCA_030834825.1 Thermoflexales bacterium | reverse complement strand
GCCTCTTTCTCCAGAGCAGTAATAATTGCAAAGTCAATAGCCTGTCTTTCCAGTTTAGGGACAGTGGTGACATCACACTTCAAATTTCCCAGGGCAAAATCGTTGAAGGATTCATTCAGTACATGAATAACTAGACTATTCAAACTGCTAGAGATCTCGGCGCGCTTGCTGATAAGTTCACTATTGCCACCAAATCGCTTTTCCTTCTGCAAATTAGTTAATAACTGTGTACGATAGTCTTCAAACTCCCTAAAATCCTCGCCACCTATTTCCTTGAAGTATTTTCCCAGTTCATTTAACCCGCGCTCAAATTGGAATCGATCATCTCCCTTCGTTCGAATTATTCGCAGGCTAACGCCCTTGGAAGAATTAGGGGAAGTGCCATTTTCGGACTCAAAAGATGTAGAGTTTGACATTTTAACCTCACTTTATCGAAATTGGAGACGGCCTCAGCCATTTCGTTGCTGACGAAGCAGAAAACTAGCACTCGAATCTAGCCTACGGATAAATATCTGCTCCCCAATCTTTTGCATTTGTCGTTATTTGTCGTGCCATTGAATAGTTACCACCAGCCTGGTTTAATAACCACAATCCACCCTCAGATTCGGCAGATACGCACAGATCGCCGCGGCCACATGCCGGTCGTTCAAACTGAGAGCCATTTGGACTAGCTCCACTCCAGGCATAACGTTTACCGGTTGATAGTTCGACACCACCTAAGGCGAGTGATTTAAAGTTCTTGTCAGTCATACTGAATATGATGAAACTACCGTCTGCAGACCAGTTTGGCATTCGCGCATGTACGCCGTCGGATACGGATGGGAATGCGATCTGTCGAGAATTGATAAGTTTTCCATTGGTCCCTAGAGTGGCTACCCAGATACGCCAAATACCGCGATTTACTCGCATGAACGCTACTTGGTGGCCGTCTGGCGACAGTGTGGGTTGACGGCCCGTCTCTCCCAATAATCGCAAGTCGGTCCCGTTTGGTTTGACAGAATACAGATCAGCATTATCGGCCTTGGATCCACGGGCAAAGTAAATTCGATCATCGCCGCCCCAATCTGGATCTATATTGTTGCCACCTTGTACAATGCTCGTAGTTCGCTGATCTTCTAAGGAGAGAATAAATAAAGACCGATTGCCATTTCCGCAAGAGCTTGAACTTGCCACAATTTGACGACCGTCCGGAGACCACGATGGTTCTTCACTATTTCCACCCGACTTAAGTGTTGTTTCAAAACCATTCTCCGCGTCAAGCACAACTAAGTCGGAACAATTGACCTCACCTCGTGAAAATACTACTCGTAGCCCAGAATAAGTATGCATTTGTTGCGCAGTAGGTGTTGCAGCAAAATTTGATGAGCGAGTGGCGTTAAAGGCAGTTACTGGCCGATCAGGCGAGCGCGCAGCGGATGTCTGCGCAACATCTGGACCTGTATCTGGCATTGAAGGCAAATCCGCTAACGGCGCAATCGTGGTTGTTCCAAAACGCAACACTAATAAAGCTGTCACCAGGGCAATACCTATAAATGCGACCCAAACAATTCTCTTACTGTGGGTGCGTGACTGGGGTCGAACCACAACCGTTGCCGCCGGTGTAATAGGAATGGCGTGGGTCTTTGTCACGACAGGCATAACAGCTGGTGGCGTAATCTGGACTTGCTGGCACTGGCTCTGTCCACATTGCAGGCATTTCTGCTGATGATTCCAGCAAATAGCGTGATAAAGTTGACCACACTCAACGCATTTAACAATTAAGCACAGGTCAGCTTCGTTGTCTTGTGGATTGAGGGTCCGGAAACACCAGGTACAGCCAAGCCGTCCGTTCGACATGCAATAACACCTTTATGAAGCACAATTTACTTGAAGGGCACTTTTCCGAACTCACCAGATTTAGGATCGTGACCCTGCGAAGATACCAATAATAACTAACTTAAAGCCCGTTGCACGGGAGTGGCAAGCAACATTCCGATGCCTGCTATGACAATGACACCTAAATAAGTATCTTTATTCACGGCTGAACTGTATAGGGCGATGAGCACGGCAACACACCCTATAAATAACAAAAGGCGCACAATGCCCAAGTGCCAGGTCACTTCCCGGAATTTAGGCGGCCGATAGGCGATGGTGATCCATCCTAGACCGCATAGGAAGGCACCGACTGCTAACGAAGTTAGCGTAAGGTGGAGGGGACCTAACGAGACTTGAACGAGTTCAGGCAATGACTGAATACTAATTTTATAAGTGGTTAAATGAGCAAAAAAAATATCAAGCAGCAGCGCTACGATCAGCACCCGCGTCCACCCATATATGTTTTTCATCCGTTGTGACATACCTTTTGCGGGTAATGATGTTATGGACGCAAGGCGCCTGTGAAGTGGAGTAAGTAGGGCAACCATCATAACAGTGGCCGCCTGCGCGCATAATATCTCCGCAATGTGAGTCGAGAAGGCAAAAGCTGACTGGACAAGACCTTGAGGGTCTAGATCCAATAGCAAAAGATCCAAACTTGCAACCGCTATAATCCCAGCAATCAAGTAGGTGAAACGTCGCCCGGCTGTGCTAGATCCAGAACTTGCTTTGGGTGAATTAAGCGGAGGATAAAATACTAAGGCGGCTATGTTTCCAGCCATAAATGCGGCAACAAACACCTGCAAGTTTGGCGGAACTTGTGTGAGCACCGTCCTTAGAATCAACTGAATGGTTGGCTCACGGAGCAAGGCTAAGCGATAGGCGAAGGCCCCCAACACAGTAGCGATTGCAATCAGAAGTTCTGCCAATAAGAACGCCCGCACGACTTGTCCAAAGTGTTGGGTACGTTGGCTCGCTGTCGCCACATCATAAGCTTGGCCTTTATTATCCACGTATACGATAGCAGATGGAGTGATCGGGATTGCGCGATCTTTAATCGTCACACGTAAAGGTGCAACACGATCCACTTGAAATGGTCGCGTTTTTTTGCAGTTACAATTCAGGCACTGGCCAGCAAGCGACCAATGCACCTTGTGATAAGTCGCGCCACATTGGTCACACTTAACATGGCCTTGTTCGTCTTGAGGCATTAAGGTTTTGAAACAGAAAGTGCAGCCAATCCGATCTTCAGACATATGATTACGTTTCTGTTTGATCTGTTAATCAATGGGGTTTATTCATTTGCGATATCAGGCTAATGATCCATCGAGTAAACTTCAGGGCTGCCTGATAGGCAATCATAAAAGCGGTTTTTAAAATTAATGCGGTAACAACAGCTGCTAACACTAGTAACGGCAACATCTGATAGAACAGCTTGATGAACCATTTCTGCACTCGCTTTGCCCGAGGTAAGTCCACCCTATCCTGGTGAGATATCAATGTAGCGCTTTCAGCATCGATGACTAAAGGTAGCAAAATTTGCTGATAGAGAGAGTCAGGAATAGCGACACCAACGTCACCCATAGTGAAAGCAAGCCCCGAGCCTCTCAGGAATAGAGCTGGCTTTTCCGTGGCGACGGTCGATAGAGTAGTGGTCTGCACTGGCGCGACCTGATATTGAGCGCTGTGGCATAGGAAACATTCGTTCAAGCGATTCCAACATTCCAGATGATAAATTGCAGAGCACTGGACGCACATTATCGTTTGCGGTTCATTCATCCGCAGATGCTGCGAGCCAAAGCCCTCAAAGCAATACGAACAGCCCTGGCGCTGAATAGCTAACATTATGAGTCCTACCTTTGGCCCTACCCAGTCTTGTAAGGCTATTTAGCTATGCTCGGCTCTGCAACTCTAAAGCCCAGAAATAGGGATCCAAAACACGCCGCGGTTCCAGTGTTTGAGGCATGGTGCCGTCTGCGCCTACCGCCGCCCCGGTTGAGGAAATGAGAGAGAATCGTAATTCGATATTACGCTCTTGAGCGCGTCTGACGAACGTCTTTCCGGCAGCATCGCGCTGAATCCACGTCTCAATCGCTCCACTAACTCGGCTCATGACTTCCATGTACTCTTCCATTTCGGCCACATTCATTTCGCGATTGCTGCCTGACGAATTCACGGCCGCCCACAAAGGATCTGACACTAGGTATTGACGCAGATTGGGAGGTAGGTCTGGGATTAGATCAGCTTTTGTCAGAACGACTACGAGTTTACGTCGCTCTTTGGCAAAATCAACTTTATGCTTCATTAATGTATCAATGTAATTGTTAATAAGCATCTCAATCGAACGTCCGCCAGAATTTGGCAAATCGGGCAAGCTAATGAGCATAAAGGTCGTGGGAGCATGCAGCAAAAATGGGGCCTGATCGACTGGCACTTGCATATTATCAAAGATTTCGCCGGCACAGTCACGTGTCACTAAGGTACGACCGCCCCAGCGTTCCATCCCTTTGAGTAACATGATATACACTTCTTGAGGGCCAAGCTGGGTCAAAGGAGGCATCTTGCCTTTGGCCAGATATTCATTTATTTCCTGCACTTTGCGCTGTGTGGCATCTGTGACTGGCGTAGGCACATATTTCGACCATACATTCGCCATCTTCACCAACATCAGTGTCAGTGCCGACAAAAAGACTGTCTTTCCAACCCGTGACCAGCCAAAGACTTGAGCAAAAACGGGTGGGACTCTTTCGAAATCATAAACATATTGCACAGGCAATTCCTGATTACACCTAGGACAGCGTGCAATGTTCTTGCCACCACGAATTTCGATCAAGCAATAAGGGCAAATTAGCCGTCTTCCAAAAATAGACATATTTCTTCCTCCTGCAAGGATTATTAGTTTTCAAACACACCGTCGTATATCATCATCAAAATAGTCCCAAGCGCTTTGGCGCCGGCCCTAGAGCCGTCCGTTGTTTACGCACCGTTTCAGCAAATAAAGGGGCGACGTTTGAATGCTTTTTAATGAGGTGTTCGACATGGGCGAGCGATTGACTGTCTAGTGTTCCAACCTGTGCAGCTAAACTTCCCAAATGGTTGCCTGCATTAACCTTAACAACCGCCTCGACCAAAGCAAGGAATTGTTCGTTAGTCATCCTATTCAATCGGCCATCGCGCAGTAGCAAGGGAAGATGAGCTGGCACCACGAAATCAACTGGGGAAATTGGATTCATTAGTTGTCCTAGAGCCTGTTGAAAGACCCCCGCACTCATATGCTGTAGTGCCTCATCGCGCGACTTCGTGTCGCTCTTTTCGCCCATGGTTGAAACGAGGTGCAACAAACGCATATCTTGGCTCTGACGTGCAAAATCTTGGATGATCTTCCGCTCATGCTCGGGAAGATCGGGGCCTTGTTCCACAAGCCACCCCGTCACAGCCTCACTCAGCTTTAGCCCGTTAAGAGACTGAGAAGCAGCAACTTTCAAGAGTAATGGCACATCATACCGTTCGCCCATATACTGACACAGCGTTGCACCGACTTTCTTGCCCAACGCCTTGCTAACCGGAACTTCCAATTGACGCATAATGCGATCAGTATGCAGGTTCCAGAACTCGATACAAGCTTGCTCATCGAGTTCGCTTAAAGGTAACGAGCCTTGCGTAGCAAATCCTTCAGCCAACAACTGGATCATGTAAGCGTTCTGAAGACTCGCACTACCATCCGCAGTGGTTGCGTGCTTGAGCCAGGATAAATACATATCTTTGTCGTCGACCGTTTCGGCAACTTGACTTACGACCTTCCGCTGTGAAGCGTTGACTTCAAGATAACTGCCCCCTTGCCGTGTTGATGCGCCTACTGCCCAATATAGTCCTGGCTGGGTTGCGCAACGATCAACGAAAGTATCAAAAGAGCAAAACAAGCGTTGGTGACTTGGGGTCAGATAGAACGTAATCTCCAAAGCTTCACGAATCGCAGCATCTTCGCCATAGAACAATACTGAGCGCCTTTGTTTAATTAGCTGATCAGCACTCACAGTCAGCGTCACCAGCTGGCGGAGATCGGTGTTTGACCATTTACTAAAGGGTGCATCTTGCCCTGGGCCTATGTCAATCTCTAATAGGGGTGCCTTGCCTGTCGCTTGCCCCAGTATTGCAACCATGTCTTCAGGTGTGTTAAGGAAGGCAATACGGTCGAACAGGGCAAATGGGTTATTGCGAACCTTTTGAAATTCGGCTTGGTTGACGACTATACAATGTGCCATGAATGCACCTGAGCGACGATCGCGATCCACAATTTGTGGATCGGCCACAATCGATACAGTGTGCGTGAGGACGATCTGGCCACTGTTCAAAGTAAAAAACTGGAGCCGGATCAGACCTGGTTGGCTAAGCGGTTGAAAACACTGAACGCGTTTTTCAACCGCGGCAATATCTTCAGCAGACAGAGCGCTAGTTTTGTAAACTGTCTGGAAACCAGGCTTGTTTTGTGGAGAATACGCCGGTTCAACACGCGTATAGATCATTTGTGCAGCGCGGACCGTACTCATCCCTCCCTCCAAATCAAACGGAACCCATAATGCTTTAGCCGATCTGCCTCAGGATTAGTGGGAGTACTGGGTTTGCCATCATCAGGCCTGAAGAGCATGCCGTGAAAGCGCGGATTCACCTCGCCCATGCCTCCCCAGCCGGTTCGTTGATACTCGACCCACTCCAGAAGCCCCAGGCGCATCATCATCTGATCCGCTAATGTCCGCTCATAACCAGCCTCTGTCAGGGCCGTTTGCGTAGCGGCATCTAGATGTGTTAATAATTGACAGGTTCGCTCACGCATTCCTTCTAGCTGCTCGATAACACTGATCGGCTCAGTTGGCAATGACTTGAGGAAAGTGTAGGCAGCGAACCAGTCATCCAATGTTGGAATCGTATAACCAGGCCCGCACCAACGTGTATAGCGCTGCACCTCACTGGGCTTGATTCCGCTGAGTAGGGCATTCCAGTAATTGTTAGCACGCACGCTGCTGGGGGTGATCCGTGGATTCAGAGAAAGAACTTCATCATACCAATTGCTATTAAAATGGCTGTCCGTTACAGCACACAAGAAATATTCGAACTGAATTTTAGTGACAGGTATCCAATGAATATATGCTTTGATTTTTTCGACCCACACCATTGGAAAGTTGACATTATCGAGACGGAATTTGAGAGTGGTCATAGTTCATCGCCCTTTCTACGGCTGTGCATTCTTGAGTTGTTCGATCCAGCTTACGGGGTCATCACCTGGGTGATAGACGGTTTGATGTGGCCATGAATGCTCAAGATCTTCAGTGGTTATCACCAGCAGTAAGTGGTTTTGCCAAGATGTCTGATAGAAATCTTCTAGGTCGGCAACAGAGCTAGCCGTGAAGGCAATGGCATAAGTGTCAGGTGACATTCGTTCCAGAAGGGGTCCAATCAAGTTGTAACGGGCTAGCCGTGGTGGTGCACTAGGAATGGGTTGTCCTGGTAGAGAAATTGGCGACATTTGTCCTAAATAGAAAATAGTGAGGTGACCATAGCTCGACAAGCGATCACTGATTGTAGAAAGTAGTCCGTTTTCAAATGGACTAGGCTCCTGTGCACTCGTGTCAACCAGTAGAGTAATTGGCTGGGGCTCGGGCGGCCGATCAAGCGTGATAGCCCAAAAGAAGGGATCCAACACGCGGTACCGCAGGGCGTTTTCAACTAATTTGTTTGAGGCCGCGCCAGAATCCTGGCCAAGAGCCGAGGTGACGGTGAAGATTAGATTCATGCCCCGGTCCCTAATCATATTGATGAAGGCCGCACCACGCGGCACATGCCGTCGTGTGAAGTTTTCAATCTGCGCAGACGCTGATTGCATCTGTTTCAAATAGTCGGGGAACGAGAAGCTGTCTGTTCCAGAGCTTTCGAAGTCCTGCAGCGTCAAGCCTTTTAATGGATCAGCCAACAAATATTGTTTGATTTCAGGCGAGAATACTGCTTTGTCACCCTTGGTATAGATCACCACTAAGTTTCGCTCTTTCAAATCGACTCGTAAATTCTGCATGGCCGTCCAATAGACATTGAACAAGTCAGTGACCGTCTTACCATTTGCATCGTTCATCAAATCATCCAAGCTGATCAGAAACCAGATCGTGTTTACTTCTTTAATAGGTGCGACATACCTTTGGACCGACTCAAATGAGTCATAAATCTCACCACGGACATCGTACATGACCAAGCAACGGGATCCGACCTCAGGTAAGTTATAGATACTAAAAAGTAAGGGTCGATCAGGCACTTCAGTTTTCGTCTTGTCAGGCTTCTTGCCTTCTTTAGCCTCGGCACGCATCAACCGGATCGCATCCTGCGTATATTGATCAAGTGGCTGATAATAAACCTTTGCGTCAGGCCACACGGCGCTGATATTCTCTAACATCAGCGTGAGCGCCGCCAGATAACAAGTCTTCCCATGGGTCGAAAAGCCGACTGTTACCAGCCATAACGGGGGCACTTTGTCGTAATCCCTGAGATACATACCTGGTATCTCCCTGTCTCGCTCTGGGCATTTCAGCGAGGATGAAGAGGCAAAGTCATGTGGTTTGAAACAAAAAGGGCAGATTACGCGGGCCATTCCTATCACTCTCCTATGTTGTTGGAAAGATAGTGCAGAATTGAGTCAACTTCATTGGATTCTGATGCCTTTGGAATAGTAGCGAAAGGCGATTCAGGTAACCGACTGACATTGGCATAGCGGAATATGCGATCACACCAAGCGGTGCTTTGCCAATCTTCATCATCAAGAACGTTGTTGACAGTCAGTAGCAAAACGAAGGACACCTGCGCGAGAGTGTGAGATTCCAGAATAGGGCCTAATAATGTGAGACGATTCTCTACGTGTGGGTAGTCAAAGGCTTCAGACGTGAGTTGATCGCTAGATATCGTTACAGGAAAATCTGAGCCCATCCGGTAACCCAACACCACCAATCTGTCCTGATATTTCGTTCTCAGCTGCTTAATTAGCTTGACCGCCAATTCATCCACATGCCGCCGGGACTGTTCCTGGTGACCGGCCGTATCAACCACAATCAAGCCGTAATTATGCCCATCAGGTAGCACCGGCAACTCTTGGCGCGATTTGAGCGCCATACGGATCCGTATGTTCTGTATCAGGTGTATCAACGGCTCAGGCGTCGGCCCTGTATCCTGCGGCTTCTGCCAGCGATCAAGTGCATTGGCCAACGCTTCGTAATTATTTTGCGTCACGAGATCAATAAACTCAGCGAATTCACTCTGCGATCCGTCGCGTTGAGTCCAGAGGCGGTGCAACCATTCAGGTTGAACCGCCCACCGGCGGGCTGCGTCTAGCGCAACTTCAATACAGTTCCAGTCACGCTGCGCAAGTACGGGGAACAATTCAAGCCAGGCGTCATATGTGTCGATAGGCGGCGCTGGCTCCATGTGCGTCAATAGGCGCAAAACAGCTTTACTGCAGGCCGTCCCGATCGCGGGCCGCAGGTTGCCCTGCTCGGCATCACTGGACGCCCGAAGCCAGCTGCCTACAATCGCAGCGCAGCGTCGAGGGGCAACTCTGGCTAACCAGAGACTAGTACAAATTATCGCTCGCGCGAGATCGACCGAAGGGTTGGCAGTATCAAGGACATCGAGTTGCGCGATCCATGATTCGAGCCTGGCGACAATACCATCAATATCAGTTGGTGTGCATTGAAGATGTTCACCAAGGAGCGACCACCACTCATCGGCGGATCGATTAGCCAAGACCTGAGATAAGTGAGCGCGTACTTCGGCTACAATTGTCGCGCGAGCAGTATCTGGATCATACAGATTGACTGCAACAGTCCTGGCATTCTGTGCTCCCGCAGGATGTTGTTTGTCTATTACGATCAGCAATCGCTCAGCCCAAAAATCGCTTATTAAATCATCAGAGTCAATAATCGTGTCCCACGTCAATATCAAAACTAGCTGTAACTTCGTCAGAGGTAATTGCTCGAGCGTTGGTGTGAGTAGTCTAGGACGAGCGTAATGCGGAAGAAGATCCAGAGTGGATACGGCCACGCCATCCTTTGCTACCACACCAGTGCCCCCCATCCGTAACACTTGAACCGGAATTAGAGTCCCAAGGCGCTCATACAGTTCACGTCCCAGACGCACAACAATCCGATTGCGGCGTCCATCACGTGAGGTATCTAGCACCAGCGCTGCACAGTATCCGGGCAAATCTAAAGGCATACCGAGCATGGCTGATGCACGGGCAATAAGCGATTTGCCGATCTGTTCTGCCTCCGATGAATCGGCGTTCAGCCAGACATTGGATAGTGCATCGATCAGGCGGCTTGCCTCATCCTCGGTTGTCCGATTCGCTAGCATTCGCAATGTTCGCTGAACACGCAGTGTCCAATCTGGTTGTTTGAGCCATATCAGTAAAGTTTGAATAATTACATCAGCGACTTCCTGGCTAGAACGTAACAAGGGATCCACCAAATCCAATAGTGGTTCATGCCGCTGCTCAATCAGCTGAATATTAGGATCAGCACTTTCCTCAAATAGCTTTAGGCCTGCCAATTCACCCAGCGTAGATACCTTCTTATCTTTGCTTGCCAGCCAGCCTTTGATCTGCCTTACGGCGCCTACGGGATCAAATAACGCGATCCAATATATCGCGTGAAGAATCGCATTTACATTGTTTTGGCTCCAAAGATCCAACTGTGCACGTACACGCTGTGCAATAACGGGATCTAATAATCGAGATAGAGTAGCTTGTTCGCGCTGTTCAGGTGGCATAGCCTCAATTAACGCCTCAAGCCGCGCTTTGTGGCTAAATTGATCGAAGGTGCTCGCCAACTGATCTAAGAGAGCCTTAGCTTGAAGCAGTGTCTCGGCAGCCTGCCGGGCCACTATGCTTTTGCCGTCGCCGAGCTTGGCGATCCGAGCCAAGCCTTCGTGAATACGCCAGATTGAGGCCGCAGCAGCCCACATCAGATCCGGATCACCGGACTCAATCCACTGCTTTAATAGATCGGTGACAAAAGCATGGCTCTCAGGCGCAATGCAACACAGTTCATTTAGCGCATAGCCAGCGACTGAGGCGACACCTCCTGACTTATGCAAGGCCAAGGTGTTCAGAACGGCCTCCAGCTTGCTCACAAAGCGCATCGTATCTTGTGCATTTGCGTAATATCGACCAATCTGGCCAATCGCAATACCTAATGCCTTACGAAACTCCCAATACTCTGGTGCACTGTAGTTTTCGATCAACCCCATCAACAGGTCCATCAATGACCACAGCTGATGCCGGTAACTGCCTATCTGCCGTTGTACCTCCCGTTCAAACGCGGGATCGGTAAAATCCACTGAGCGCACACGTTCGACAGCGTGTATCCTTTCTAGGATTTCATTGAATCCGTACCGTCGTGGATCATCTAATGTAGTTACTCCATCTGCCCGAAGTTTCGTTACTGCAACTAAGTAAAATTCCTCAAGTATTTGACGGTGTAGACCATTGAACAACGCGACCAACATGGCATACAACTTAGCATTTTCATTCAAGCTGTCGAACCACTTTCGCAAGAAAGTAGGATTTGAATAGCCAGCGATTTCGTTGATCAGTTCAATCTCTTGTCGTGGCTCGGCCTGCCATGGTAGTTCACCTCGTCGCTTGCAAAATTCATTCACTAGATACGGTTGTTTGAACCTCGTTACCACTTCAATCCGTACGGGCTCTGCAATTGACTGGTGATAATATCTTAAGTGGGCGTCTAAGACATTATGCACAAACCTGTCATGTGCTGCTTTATTCTCAATATTGACTGCCAATTTCCCTACTTGCTCAGGCAACTGCGTCAACTGCTCGAATTGCCAAGTTGTGGTCAAAATCAAACGCAGGCTTTTTCTTTTTAATAAATTGAATAGTGGATCAGATAATGCTTGAATGTCAGCCTTGCTAAAAATACCATCTTCAATAATGCAGATATCTTCAGCACTGAGTTTCGGATGTTGCACATAGTCTATCAACGAGCGTTGGTCACGAGGTGTGCGTCTGAAGACTTTAAGATGGGGGCGTGCTGTTTCCACAATGGGTACGCATAGTTCGTTGAAGGGTCTGTTGAGGAACTTGAGAGCAAAGCTGTTAAGGTCGTGAATAACTACGGCGATGTTATGGCTGAGGGTCTCCGTGTTGCCGTAGCGCTGTTTATCGTCGATGAGGGCCATGAGCCGCTGTTGATAGATGAGAGCCTCGTCATAGGCCTTATGATCTCGTCCAAATTGATTTAAGGTCTGATTCAATAACTGATCCAACCCTGCCAGATATCGGGTCTGCTCATAATTCTCCGATGGTGGGTGTTCACCTTCAAAAAGATAAAGACTGACCTTCACGCTACAGGTAAATTTGCCTGTATTTTCAGGCCCATAAACCACGTAAACCTGAGCATCGCTCTTAATCTCACTTCGCAGACTGAGCCGTGGAAAGACGCATACGGTCGCAATCATTTCCAGTTCGTCGGCAGTAAGTTCACGTGGGGCCTCGGTGTCTCTCGATTCACGCCGATTATCTGCTGGCCCTGTTGGAGATAACTCCTCACTGGGAGATCCGCTTCGACCAGTTTGCTCTTTTGGTTTTCGGAGGTTCTCAAATCTGTCCTTGTCCGCTTTGGGCTGGGCCCACTTTAAGACGTTCTCTGTTAGGGGCTGAATCTCCCCAGCCTGAACACTCTCTGCTAGTATAACGTTGCTAGGTTGAGCCCCATCATT
>JAUQXC010000843.1 GCA_030834825.1 Thermoflexales bacterium | reverse complement strand
CAGCCAGATCAGCGATGGGTGTGCGGTGCTCTTGCTGATGTCGCTGGAACGGGCGATCGGATTGGGGCTGAAGCCGCGCGCCCGGTTCGCCGCGCGATCAGTCGTGGGCAGCGATCCGGTCAGTATGCTGACCGGCCCCATCCCGGCAACACGCCGCGTGCTGAATCGATCGGGACTGACGATCGACCAAATTGCGGCGATTGAGATCAATGAAGCTTTTGCCGCGGTTGTCCTGGCCTGGGAGAAAGAGATCGTTCCCGACCCGGCGCGCGTTAACTTCAACGGGGGGGCGATTGCTCACGGTCATCCGCTGGGTGCGACCGGTGCGGTGCTCATGACGAAGCTGCTCTATCAACTGGAACGCACCGGTGGGCACTACGGCTTGCAGACGATGTGCATTGGTCATGGCATGGCCACCGCGACGATCCTCGAGCGGCTGTAAGTTGCCAGCCGTGCTATACTGGTAAGCGGCACCACGCACCTCAATCAGGAATTGTCGATGGAAGTCGTCGTGTCCTCCGGCTTGCCGGCCACCTCTGAAGTTGAGCAGCTGCGAGCTCGCTTGATTGAGCTCGAACAGCTTGCGGCGCGTCGTACGCGCGAGTTGATCGCGCTGCATGAGATCTCTCTGGAGATCAGCCAACAAACAGACCTCACCACGCTGTTGCAAACCATCGTCGAGAAAGCCGCCGGATTGTTGAATGCCTCCATGGGGGGGCTGTACCTGGTGCATCCCGACAAGGGAACCTTGGAGTTGGTGGTTGCTCACCACCTGCCCCGCCAACTGGTGGGCACGATCTTGAACATGGGCGAAGGCTTGTCGGGGCGTGTCGCACAGACGGGACAAGTGTTGAGCGTGCCCGATTATCAGGTCTGGGAAGGCCGGGCCGCCGTTTACGCCGGGCTGCCGTTTCGCCGAGTGGTGGGCGTGCCGCTCAAGATCGACGACCAGGTCAGCGGCGTCATCAATGTCACGGACGATCAAAAAAGCGGCGCGTTTGAAGAAGATGAAGTTCGACTGGTGACGCTGTTTGCCGAGCAAGCCGCCATTGCTGTGGAAAAGGCCCGGCTGTTTGCCGAAGCGCAACGCGATTTGACTGACCGGTATCACTCCGCGCAGGTTCAGGCCTCCTTGTACCGTATTTCTGAAGCAGCCCATACCGTGCAGGATCTTGCTGATCTGTACCATACGATTCATCTCAGCCTCGAGGATTTACTGCCGGCCCGCAACTTTGTCATCGCGTTATACGATGCTGCGATCGACACCATTCGTTTTCCCTATTTCGTCGACGAGGAATATCAGCAGACAACGCCACCCACACGCCAGCGCGGTAATGGCCTCATCGAGTTTGTTCTACGGACGGGTGAGCCAGTGCTGGGTGCGCGGGAGGAGCTCACCGCTTTAATCGAGCGTGAACGGATTCAGCCATGGGATCCGCCGGGACACAGCTGGCTGGGTGTGCCGTTGAAGGTGCAGGATCGCTCGATTGGGGTCATTGTGGTGCAGACGCATCAACCGGGCGAACGGCTGACCGAAGAACATCAGCAGATTTTGACGTTTGTTTCCACCCAGGTAGTGGCGGCCCTTCAACGCCAACAGGCCGAGCAAATGCAGGCTTCCATCTATCGCATTTCGGAAGCGGCGCAAGCGGTGCGCAGCCTGGGTGAACTTTACGGCGCCATCCATCAGATCGTCAGCGACTTAATGCCTGTGCGGAATATGTACATCGCGCTGTATGATGCCGCGCTGGATACCATCACCTTTCCCTACTACGTCGACGAGTTGGCTGCTGATGTACAAGGACCCTCCACCCGGCAAAGCGGCAATGGTCTGACCGAGTACGTCGTGCGGCTGGGGCAACCCTGGTTGGGCACACGGGCCATGATTCTGGATATGGCCCAACGTGAGGAACTGCAAGTTTATGGTGATTTGCCCGTCGACTATCTAGGTGCTCCCTTGCGCGTGCAGGACAAAGTAATCGGGGTCATTGCGGTGCAAAGCTATTCGGAGCACATGCGCTTGACCGAGGAGCACCGCGACCTGCTGGACTTTGTGTCCACCCAGGTGGCCATGGCGATTCAGCGTAAGCGTGCGGAAGAGGCCCTGCGCGAAAGCGAGCAGCGCTACCACGATCTGTTTGAAGCAGCGCAACGACAAGCCAGGGAACTGGCGCTGCTCGATCGCGTGCGCACGACCGTCACACGTGAATTGAACTTGTCCGAACTGTTCCGCACGGTCGTCACCGCCATCGCCGAGACGTTTGGCTACACCTTAGTTAGCTTGTATATTCTGGACGGGGAGACGCTGCATCTGCAGCATCAAGTGGGCTACGAGCTGATTTTGCCTCAAATTCCGCTTACTTCAGGCGTCACGGGCCGCGTGGTGCGCACCGGCCAACCGGAGTTGGTGAAGGATGTGTTCTCCGATCCGGCGTTTCTGGCGATGATGGACGATATCATCTCGGAAGTCTGTGTTCCACTCTCCGACGCGGGGCGTCCGGTGGGCGTCTTGAACATTGAGAGCACGCGCGGCTTCCGTCTCACCGAGGCCGATCTGCAGTTAATGATCGCATTGAGCGAGCACATTAGTAGTGCCATCAGCCGGGCACGCCTGTATACGGAAGCACGGCAGAATGCCGCGCGGTTGAGGGCGGCCGTGGAAAGCTTGCCGTTTGACTTCTGGGCCATGGATCAGAATCGTCAGTATATCTTGCAGAATTCGGTCAGTGCCCAACAGTGGGGTGAGCGGGTCGGCAAATGGATCGATCAACTCGCTCTACCGGAATCCGTGCGTGCGCATTGGCAATCCAATGATCGGCGTGCCTTTGCAGGCGAAGTGGTACAAGGTGAAGTGACGTATGAGGTGGACGGCGAACAGCGCCATTTTCACGAGATTGTCGCGCCCATCTGGAGCGAGGGAGAAGTCCAAGGGATTATCGGCGTCAATATCGACATTACCGATCGCCAGCGTGCCGAAGCGGCACTGCGCGCCAGCGAGGCGCGGTTGCGGCTTGTCACGGCCAACATTCCGGTCATTCTGTTCGCACTCGATCGGCATGGTTACTTTACGTTTGCCCAAGGCCATGGGCTGGAGGTCATAGGACTCCCGGCAGAAAATTTAGTTGGTCGCTCAGTGTCTGAGTTGGCAACTGCCGCGCCGCGCATGATGGAGGTCATGCAGCTTGCGCTGGCCGGCGGAGCTCTGAACGTCGTCTTTGAGGCCAATCAACGGGCACTCGAGGTGTGGTTGTCACCGCTGACTTCGTCCACCGGTGAGCCGAATGGCGTCATCGGTGTGGCCGTGGATATGACTGAACGCGAACGCACCGCGCAAGCCTTGCGTGATTCTGAAGAGCGCTATCGGATCTTGTTCGACAGCAATCCACATCCGATGTGGGCCTACGATCTGGAGACGCTGGCCTTTCTGGCGGTGACTGATGCGGCGCTACACCACTATGGCTACTCGCGCGAAGAGTTTCTGAAGATGACCATCGCAGACATCCGGCCGGCCGCAGATGTTCCCGCGTTGCTGGAAAATGTCGCGCAGGTGACCGGGGGGCTTGACACGGCCGGTGTGTGGCGGCATTGCAAGAAAGACGGCACCGTGATTGAAGTGGAGATCACTTCACATACGCTGGTGCTTGATGGACGACCTGCTGAAATCGTTTTGGCGACAGACGTGACCGAGCGCCGCCGTACGGAAGAGATGCTGCGCCGCGCCCAGAAGATGGAAGGCCTGGGCATCCTGGCCGGAGGCATCGCGCACGATTTCAATAACTTGCTGGTCGCCATTCTGGGTCAAACGTCGCTGGCCTTGTCACAGCTCAGTGCCGATAGCCCGGCGCGCATTCCGGTTGAGAAGGCGGCAGCTGCTTCACGGCGTGCGGCCGATTTGACTCGACAGCTGTTGGCCTATTCAGGGCGCGGCCAGTTTGAGCGGCGTCCGGTTGCATTGAACCAGCTCATCCAGGAAAACCTGCATCTGTTTGAAGTGGCTGTGCCCAAGAATGTGAGGCTGAGCTCTGACCTGACCGAACCGTTGCCGCTCATTATCGGCGATGCCGGCCAACTGCAGCAAGTCGTCATGAATACGATCATTAATGCAGCCGAGGCCATTGGCGAGAAGGCCGGTCAGGTCATGGTCCGCACCCGGCTGCAACGTCTCACGGCTGAAGAGGCGGTCTCCTGGCAAATTGGCGACGAGGTACTGCCGGCAGGTGAGTATGTGTTGCTGAGTGTTCAGGATAATGGGCTGGGCATGGATGCGAAGACCTTGTCCCGAATCTTCGATCCATTCTTCTCGACCAAGTTCACCGGACGTGGTCTGGGCCTGGCGGCAGTATTAGGCATTGTGCGCGGACACAGAGGCGGTCTGAAAGTTACGAGTGAATTGAAGGTAGGCACGACGTTCGAGATTGTATTGCCTGGCGGAGCAGTCGAAGCCGTTGAGCCGGTGATTCAGGAAGCTCTTCAGGAGGTCGACATGACTCAGCAGTTAGTGCTTGTGATTGACGACGAAGAGCCGGTGCGCGACGCGGTAACTGATATTCTGGAACTGGAAGGGCTGACCGTACTGACGGCCCCCGATGGGCGCACCGGCCTCGAGCTCTATCGGCAGCGTCAGGCCGAGATCAGTTTAATTCTACTGGACCTATCAATGCCCGGACTGAATGGCGAAGAAACCTACCGGGAATTGCGCCAGCTGAATGCCGACGTGCGGGTGCTGCTGTCGTCCGGCTACAGCCACGCCGAAGTCGCCGCGCGTTTTGTGGGCCAGAGCGAGGTCGGATTCATTCAAAAACCGTATGATGCCGAGCAATTGGTGCGGGAAGTGAAACGCTTTCTGACGCGGCCAGCGACTGGATAAAAGATTGGCGCCGCGGCGGCTGCCAGGGAGATCGGAAAATGGACGGCAAGTTTTTTACAGGAGTGGATGCCGCATGGCTGCGTATGGACCGTCCCGCCAACCTGGCGCAGATCGTGGGTGTGCTGGAGTTTGAGACGCCGATCGATCGGACACGTTTGTTCGAAGTTATCCGCCAACGTCTGCTCGTTTACGATCGCTTCCGGCAGCGCGTGCGTGAGCCGCGGTTGGGGTGGGGGTTGCCACGCTGGGAGTTCGATCCCCATTTTGATCTCAATTATCATCTGCCGCAAGTCTCACTGCCGGAACCTGGTAACCAGGCAGAGTTGCAGCGGTTGGTCGGCGATCTAATGAGCCGGCCGCTCGATCGCGCGCATCCCCTATGGCAGATTTATTGCGTCGAACATTATCGCGGCGGCTGCGCGCTGGTGACGCGCCTGCATCATTGCCTGGCCGATGGTCTGGCGCTGATGCAGGTCTTGTTAACGTTGACCGACCCTCAGCCTGAGGCGAGCACGCCGCGGCAGCCTGTTCCACCCGATCGCGCCGCGGCACCCCGATCGCGCTTTGCACCCTTCCGCCCGCTGAAGCAGTTGCTCGACACTACCACTTCAATGGCGCGCACCGTCACGCGTGAGGCGCTCCTCACGGCGGCGAACCCGGCGCGTATGACGCAGGCCATGAGTCTGGGTGCCTTGGGTGTGAATGCAGCGAGTAAGCTATTGCTGCTCAGCCCGCAACAAAAAACGATCTTCAGTGGGGCCTCTGGCGTGGAGAAACGCGCCGCGTGGTCGTCGGCTATTTCGTTGAACGATGTCCTGCGCGTGGGCCGCTCGCTGCACAGCACTGTCAACGATGTGCTGCTAGCCGTAGCGACGGGTGCGTTGCGACGTTACGTGGAAAAGCGCGGCCAGGAGGCCGACGGGATCAACCTGCGGGCGATGGTGCCGGTCAGTGTGCGCGCCGCCAAGGACTTCAACAAACTGGGCAATCAATTTGGCCTGGTGATTTTGTCGCTGCCCATCGGGGTGCGTGATCCGCTGCGGCGCGTGCACCTCATCAAGCAACGCATGGATGACATCAAAGACACGCCGGAGGCCTGGGTCGCCTTTGGCCTGCTCAACGTTATAGGTCTGACGCCGGGGCAGATCGAAAAGATCATCATCGACGTCTTTGCCAGCAAAGTGTCGGCGGTGATGACCAACGTGACCGGCCCGCGCCGTCCCCTCTATCTAGCCGGACAGCGTTTGAGCAGTCTCATGTACTGGGTGCCGCGCGGCGGCGACATCGGTCTGGGCCTCAGCATCTTGAGTTATGCGGGCAATGTGTATGTCGGGATCGCCACCGATGCAGGCTTGCTGCCTGATCCGCAGGCGATCATTGACGAATTTCACGCCGAGCTAACCGACCTGCTGCAGCGGATGCCTATCAAGCACCCTGCCTGAACGGCCAGTGTCAGGTCATGAGCCGATCGGGTGGGGCGGATCATTAGCGGGCCTGGCCCAAGCTGGCCGTGGTGCACCATCCACACTCAACAACCAACGCGCCCCCGTAACACCAGAACGCCGTTTCTTCGGTATAATTATCGTTGGATTCCGCCAAATGTCGGATTCGCGGTGGGTTCCTTACAGGCAATCTCCCCGAACTGGACGTACAATCGGCTCTGGTTATCTTACTCTAAAGAAGGATTCCGCATGACTACTCCCACTGCTATGGTTTCACATCTCAGTAAGTCCTTTGGCGCCGTGCGCGCCGTGGAGGACGTGTCGTTTGAAGTCTATCCTGGCGAAATCTTTGGGCTGTTAGGCCCCAACGGGGCCGGCAAGACGACCAGCATTCGCATGATGCTGGATATCTTCACCCCCGATCGCGGCGAGATCAGTGTGCTGGGCGGCAAGATGGACGAGGCGAAGAAGAATCGCATCGGCTACCTGCCGGAAGAGCGCGGCCTGTACAAGGATTTAAAACTGGAACCCACGTTGATCTTTATGGCGCGCTTGAAAGGGTTGAGCGACGCCGAGGTAAAGCGCCGTTTACCCGATTGGCTGAAGCGCCTGGATTTGTACGATCACCGTCACAAGAAGATTCAAGAACTGAGCAAGGGGATGCAGCAGAAAGCGCAGGTCATTGCCACGCTGCTGCACGAACCTGATTTGGTTGTGATCGACGAGGCGTTCTCCGGCCTGGATCCGGTCAATACGCGCCTGGTGGAAGTCATCATTCGCGAGCAGCAGGCTGCGGGCAAGACCATCATCATGTCCACACACCAGATGCATCAGGTGGAAGCGCTGTGTAACCGTATCGCGCTGATTAACAAGGGTAACACGGTCTTGTATGGCGAAGTTGATCAGATCAAGCGTAACTTTGCGGGCAATGCGGTGACCATCACCGGGCAGGGCGACTTCTTGAATGTGCCCGGCGTGCTGGAAGCCCGGCAGGTCAATGGCGACTGGCATTTATCGCTGGCCTCCGGCGCCAGTCCCCAGGATGTCCTGCGCACCTTAACGGCACGCGACGGAATCAAGATCGAACGCTTTGAGATTGCCGAGCCGTCATTGGATGACATTTTCATCTGGACGGTGCAGGGCAGGCAGGAGCCAGACCATGCGTAAGCTGTGGGTGGTGGCTAAACACGAGTTCTTGAAAATCACACGCAAGCGATCGTTCTTGTTGGGCACACTGGCGATGCCGCTGTTCTTTGTGGCGATCATGGTTTTGGTCGTCGTCGTGCTCGTCGTCGGTGAAGATCAGCGTCCGATCGGCTACGTCGATCAGGCCGGGGTGCTGGCCACCGTGACCGCTCTGCCGCCGGACGAAGGTGACGGGCCTAATCCAGTGGAACTGCAGGCCTTTACCGATGAAGCTCAGGCGCGTGCGGCGTTGGAGGCCCAGGAGATTCAGGCCTACTACGTGTTGCCGGCCGACTACCTGACTTCGCGCGACGTCCAGCTGTTTTATTGGGAAAAGGCGCCGCCCAATTCAGCGCAACGCCGCTTTAATAACCTGCTGCGAGCTAATCTAAGCACTTCGTTGCCGGTTGAGGTGGCTGAACGCGCGCAGAAAGGCGTCGAGCTCACGGCGCGCTCGGCGGACGGACGCCAGGAAGTGGGCGGCGACAGCATCATCAACATCTTTGTGCCATTCTTTATCGGCTTGTTCTTCAGCATCGTCGTGCTGAGTTCGGGCAGTTACTTGATGGAAGCCGTCTCGGACGAAAAAGAGAACCGGACCATCGAAGTCATGGCGACGTCGATGACGCCGGGGCAGCTGATCGGCGGTAAGGCGATCGGGCTGATGGCCGTGGCGTTGGCGCAGATCGGCATCCTGGCGGTCACCATCGCGATCAGTCTGATCGTGGGTGCGCAGTTCATTGAAGCGCTGCGGGCCATTCACATTCCGTGGAGCATGTTCCTGACGCTGGCGCTGTTCTTTCTGCCGACCTATGCCCTCATCGCCGGCATGATGATTGGGGTCGGCAGCATGGTGACGGAAACGCGACAGGGCCAACAGATTGCGGGTGCGATCAGCATGTTGTTCACACTGCCGTTTTTCGTCGTCGTGGTGTTTTTCTCTGCGCCCAATAGCCCGCTGGCGACGATCCTGACGCTGTTTCCGACTACCTCGTTTCTCACCGTGACGTTGCGTTGGGGCATGACTACCATCCCGTTGTGGGAGATGATCGCCGGCTGGGTGTTGGTAACGGCCTCAGCCGTTTTCATGGTGTGGGCGGCCTCGCGTATCTTCCGCTTGGGGATGTTGCGTTATGGGCAGCGGCTCGATCTGAAGAGCATGCTGCGCGCCGTGCGTACTGGAACGGAAGGGTAGAAGATCATGCGTAACGTATTCCTCATTATCAAACACGAAATCTCTACGACACTGCGCAAACGTTCGTTCTGGCTGACGACGTTCCTGCTGCCGGCTGCCATTCTGGCGCTGAGCTTGGGCTCGCAGGTTCTGGCGCGCAGTTCCATCGCGGCCGGCGGTTCGAATCCATTGTTGGGCGGCGCCCTGTCGGCGAACAAGCCAATCGGGTATGTGGATGCCGCCGGCGTGATCGAGCAAATTCCGGAGCCGCCTAAGAGCGATAATCCCCTGCAAGCGACCGGACCTCTACAAGAATATTCCACTGAAGCCGCGGCGCAAGCCGCGCTGGACCGGGAAGAGATCAGCAAATACTACCTGGTGCCGGCCGATTTCATTCAAACCGGCGATCTGCTTGTGGTCGATAGCAACTTCAGCGTATTCAACAGTCTGGAGAATAACGGTTACTTTGAGTATGTCCTGCGCTTGAACTTGGTAAAAGATGCCAACCTGGCCGAGATGTTGGCCGATCCGACGGCCGAGGTTGAGACGCAGGGCCTGGCCCCGCAAGGTGTGAAGAAAGATGACGGCTTCGATTCGTTCGGCGTGCCCTTTGCCGTGCTGATGATTTTCTACTTCGTGATTACCATGACCAGCGGCTTCATGCTGCAGAGTGTGTCCAGTGAAAAAGAAAATCGCACGATCGAAGTGTTGCTGCTCAGCATGCGCCCGCGCGATCTGATGCTGGGCAAGATTCTGGGGCTGGGTGTCATCGCGCTGCTGCAGATCGTGGTCTGGGGCGGCGCCATGCTGGTGTTTGGCGGCGTTTCATTGGGCGGCCTCAACGAATTGGGTCTGCCCGAAGGTTTCTTTGTGTGGGCACTACTGTACTTTGTGTTCGGTTATCTGGTGTATGCTTCACTGCTGGGTGCCTTGGGTGCGCTGGCGCCTTCGACGCGTGAAGGCACACAGTTCACATTCCTGATCATGCTGCCGTTGTTCGTGCCGATGATGTTGAACTCGGCGTTGATCCAGACGCCCAACGGCGGCCTGACGACTTTCCTGAGTTTGTTCCCCTTGACTTCGCCCGTAACGATGATCACCCGCCTGGCGGCCGGCAACGTGCCGTTCGAGCAGTTATTGTTGGGATTGGTGGTGTTGGTCATCACAACTTATGGCATTGTCGTTTTCTCCGCGCGCTTTTTTCGCGCCGATACCCTGCTGTCGTTTAACGCGCTCAACCTCAAGCGCCTCTTGCAGGAAATCCGGCGGTAGCAACTTACCGCAGAGCGCGCAGAGCGCGCAAAGAACGCAGAGAAAAGAAGATCTCTGCGCGCTCTGCGGTCTCCGCGGTGAATGATCTTGCACTCAACACTCCCCATGAAAACTGAAAGCTATCGACAGCAACTGCGTGAATTGTCCGACTGGGACAGGTTTCTCTTGAAGGAATCCGGTCTGCCGGGGCCGCGTGCCAATCTGGAGCTGGTGCAGGCCGTCGCCGATGAGGGCGCGCTTGATCTTTTTCAACGCTATTTGACTTACACACCCGATCGCGCCTCCACCAATTCGCCGGAGGTTTTCCTGGCCGTGTGCGGCGCTGTGGGCCTGGGGCGCTTGCTGGCCGAGGGCGATCTCGATCAACTGCCTGTGCTGCGCACGTGTGCCAACGATCCGCGCTGGCGCATGCGCGAAGCCGTGGCAATGGCCTTGCAACGCTGGGGCGATGTGGACCTGCCAGCATTGTTGGGGGCCATGACCGTTTGGGCCAAGGGATCGTTGTTGGATCGTCGCGCGGCCGCCGCCGCCGTGTGTGAGCCGCGCCTGTTGAAGAATCCGAAACACACCAGGCGTGTGCTCAGATTGCTGGATACGATCACCATCTCGATCATGCGGGAAGCCGATCGAAAAGCCGAGGACTTCAAGACACTGCGGCAGGCGCTCGGTTATTGTTGGAGTGTGGCCGTCGTCGCTCTGCCATCTGAAGGCAAAATCCTCATGGAGAAGTGGCTCGCCAACCCCGATCCCGCTGTCGTCTGGATCATGCGCGAGAACTTGAAGAAGAATCGACTCCAACGCATGGATGCGAAGTGGGTAAAGAAGTTCTGAGATCGACCCTCACCCTCGCGCTTGCGCGCCGCCTCTCCTTGTGAGGGTGAGAAGGTGTGTTATCCCAAAGGAGAAGATTAGGCTGAGGGTACAGCCTGATTTCATCTCGCCACTTCCGCTCAATCAGGATACAATAGGGCCAGAAAGTATTCAGCCCGAGCACCACACTTCTTTCAAGGTCTTGCCATGCTCAAGATTCTCACACTCAGCGCGGAAGTGGCGCCCTTCGCCAAGACCGGCGGCCTCGGCGATGTCGCCGGATCGCTGCCCAAGGCCTTGCGCGAATTAGGCCACGATGTGCGCGTGGTCATGCCTGCCTATCGTTCCATTGAGGATGACCATCATAGCGGCAAAGTGCCGTTGAAAGTCATGCCGGGTGAATTGGGCGTTCCGACGGGTGTCGGCAGCATCCCAATCGGGGCGTTTGAAGGCCAACTGCCGGGCAGCGAGGTGCCCGTCTATTTCATCGCCGAGGGCAACCTGTTCAGCCGCCCACAAATCTATGGCTACGGCGACGATGTCTATCGCTTTGCATTCTTCAGCCGCGCCGCGCTGGAACTCATCCGCGCGCTCGATTGGCGGCCCGATGTCGTCCACGCACACGATTGGCACGCCGCACCTGCGATCACCTGGCTGGCTACAGCGGGCAATAGCACCGCTTGGTTCCGCGACATCCCCTCGGTTTTCACCATCCATAACCTGATGCATCAAGGCAAAACCCATTGGGATATTTTCGACTACCTGCAACTCATCACGCATCGTCTGGCTGAAGAAGCCTACGGCGAAGTCAACTTCATGGCGCGCGGCATCTATCACACCACCTTGGTCAACACCGTCAGCCCGACCTACGCGCGCGAGATCATGACTTCGGCCGGCGGTGTAGGCATGGATGGCCTGTTGCGCCAGCGCAGCTACGACGTGCATGGCATCCTCAACGGACTTGACTACGACGAATGGAACCCGCAGCTCGATCAGCACCTGGCGCAGCCATTTGACGTTGATCAAGTCGAGCGGCGTCTGATTAATAAGCGTGCCCTGCAAGCTCGCGCCGGTTTGCCGCAGCGTGACGATGTTCCCTTGGTGGCGATGGTGACACGTCTGGATTGGCAAAAGGGTCTG
>JAUQXC010000842.1 GCA_030834825.1 Thermoflexales bacterium | reverse complement strand
AGCGACCTACACGGTAGACTTTGCAGCCTATGGCTATCTTCCCGCCAGTGTCGGTGGTGCTTCCATCGTCAGCGGCACCACAACCACCGTCAACATCTCGTTGACAGCTGTGACCTCGCACATCGTAGAAGGTTTAGTGACGGATGCGGAAACTGGTTGGCCGTTGTATGCACACATCATCGTGCATGGCGACCCCTTTAGTCCACCGGCGCCTAATAACGAAGTATGGACTGATCCGGTTACGGGTTACTATAGTGTCACCTTGGCTGAAAATGTGACTTACACTTTAGAGGCCAACGCCTGGGTGGAAGGTTACCTCACCAAGAATGAACCGCTTGGGCTGGTAACCGGCGCGACAGTTAAGAATATCACTTTGAGCGCTGATGCACTGAGCTGCAACGCGCCCGGCCGTACGTCAGATGTGACGAACTTGTATGTTGAAGCATTTGACTCGGCGACGCCTCCTGCGTTACCCACGGGTTGGGCAGAAACAGTAATTGTCACCGGCACCTACACCGCGCCCAACTGGGATACTAGCACAAGTACAAGGTATCCCTCAGGCGGTGTGCCACACAGTGCTCCCAATCTGGTGTTCTTCAATTCGTATAGCGCAAGCTCCGGTGCACAAAACCGCCTGTATCAAACCAGCGGCCTCGACTTAAGCGCTGCTTCAGGAGCAGAAGTGTCCTTCTGGATGTACCACGACACCGGGTATACAACCAACGCTGACGGTGTGCAGGTACAAGTCTCAACTAATGGTGGCTCTGTCTGGAATAATGTGGGCACTGCTGTCAACCGTTATGATGGCTCGACTGGTTGGAAGCAGCACACGGTTAATATCAGCGCCTATGCCGGGCAATCCGATGTACGTCTTGCTCTCCTGGGTCAAAGTGCCTATGGCAATGACGTACACCTTGACGATGTGGCGATCAACAGGTTAACCTGCCAGTTACAGGCGGGCGGCCTCGTTGTCGGCAATGTGTATGATGACAATACCACGGCCCCGTTATTGGGCGCGACCGTGAGCAATGACAGCGGCCAATCGGTTGTTACCCAGGCCACGACCGACCCGACGGTTAATGAGGGCTTCTACACCGTCTTCTCGCCGGCTGGAACGCATGCTTTCACAGCAACTCAGGTGGGTGGATATGTACCTGAGAGTCACGACGTCACGGTGGTCCAGAGCGACACAGTTCCGTCAGACTTCTACCTGCTGGCGGGCCTCTTAACAGTGGCCCCCTCAAGCGCTAGTGCTACATTGACCAGTGGTTTCAGCACGGTTGTGCCGGTTACCCTGACCAACAATGGTTCAGCTTCGGCCAATTTCGAATTAGTTGAAGTGAATGCGCCATACGTGCCACCCACCTTTGGTCCGTTTGCCGGTCATGGCCGTCACCTAGGGCCTAAGAACCTGGGGAAGGCATCCCTGGCCGGGATACCCTACTATATGAATCCTCCGGCTGGTGTGCCAGAGCTAGCGGCTGGTGATGTAATCATCAGCTGGACGACCGGCCTGGCCGGATCATGGGGTATCGGTTTCAACACCCTAATCAACGATCTCTGGGTGGGCAATCCACAAGATCTCGGTGGCGACAATCGGAACCACCGCTTCACTCGCGGCGGTGTGAGCACAGGTGAGGCGATCGATATCGCGGCTTTGGGGAGCGCCTTTACCGCCGATATGACGTATAACCCGCTCACCAACAAGTTGTGGCAGGTAAACGTGAGCACGGACAGCTGCATCTATGAGCTGGATCCGGTAACGCGAGTACCGACTGGCAAGAAATTGTGTCCAGCGTTTGGCACATCGGAGCGTGGTCTGGCCTATGATCCCACGACCAACACTTTCTATGCCGGTTCTTGGAACGATGGGGTGATCAACCACTTCGATGCTACTGGAACGTTGTTGGATTCCAAGAGCGTGAATTTGGCGATATCCGGCCTGGCCTACAATCCCTCGACCGGGCATCTGTTCGTCACCATCAACGCCAGCTCAGGATTTGATGTCTATGTACTCGATGTCAAGAATGACTACGCCAACCTGGGTGGGTTTAACGTGGCCGGCCTGGGAAGCAATGAACAAGCCGGCTTGGAGATGAGCTGTGACGGGCATCTCTGGGCGGTTAACCAGGTTACTCAGCACGTCCTGGAAATCGACTCCGGCGAGACCGGTGTTTGTGATTGGATGGGGATCCCCTGGCTGAGTGAAGCGCCGACCACGGGCACCCTGCCTTCAGGCAATGACCAACCAGTCGACCTCACCTTTGACGCAACCGGCTTGCAGCCTGGTACGTATCAAGCCCAAGTCCGAGTAGTTAATGACACACCTTACGGCATGAGCACTGTGCCAGTCACCCTAACCGTTAATGCGCCTGCGACTTGGGGGACGATCACTGGTACCGTCACCGGGTTAGGTCACTGCGACAGCAGTCCAGCGCCCTTGCCTAATGCGACAGTCTTCATCGAGAGCGGCACTGGCTACACGGCTACGGCCACAACTGACAACAGCGGCCAATACACGTGGTCGTTGGACGCCGCCAACAGCCCGGTGACCATCACCGTCAGTGCAGCAGGGCATGTATCCAAAGTTGCGTCAGGGGTAATAGTTGCAGCTCAATCTACCACAACGCAAAACTTTGATTTGCGCCTGAATCAACCCTGTGTGAGTGCGACGCCGCAGGAACTGACCGCCGCGGCACTCCCCGGTGAAGTCTATACAACGACACTGACCATCAACAATAGTGGCGCACTCGAAACCAGCTTTGAGCTGAAAGAAAAAGCCGGGACACCTGGTTTATCTCTGCGCACCTCACAGGCTCTCACATCTGTGAAGAAGACCCAACCGGTCATTACTTCCAAGGCCGATTGTGCGGCCTACGAAAACTATGCCG
>JAUQXC010000841.1 GCA_030834825.1 Thermoflexales bacterium | reverse complement strand
CTGCCTCGCGCCACTCAGAGCGAGCTTTGCGCTATGCCTGGTTATGGATCTTCACCTTGGCGCTGGCCTTAAATGAAGCGCAGTTGCCAATCTGATACGTGAAACGTACCGAACCACCTTAAAGGCACTCACTCAGTACCTGTTGCTCATCACTCATTATGGATTCTCTATGAAACCAGTCGTTATCGTTCCAACTTACAACGAACGTGATAATATCGACATCTTGCTGGATGATCTCTTGTCGCTGCCGGTTGAGTTAAGCGTGATCAACGTGGACGACAATTCGCCGGACGGCACCGGTGAGGCGGCTGACGCCTGGGCCACACGTCATCCCAATCGGGTGCAGGTCGTCCATCGGGTCGGCAAGCTGGGCCTGGGGACTGCTTACCTGGCCGGCTTCAAACGCGCACTCGAAGCCGGTTTCGATCGAATTCTAACGATGGATGCCGACTTCTCGCATCACCCGCGCTACATTCCGTCCATGCTCAATCTCAGTCGTGAATGCGAGCTGGTCATCGGCTCGCGCTACGTGCCGGGCGGCGGTACATTGAACTGCACAGCGAAGCGCAAGGCTTTGAGCCGGGGAGCGAACACCTTCGCCAAGGTGATGTTGGGTCTGCGGGCCAAGGATTGCACGGCGGGTTTTCGCTGTTATCAACGTGAAGTTTTGCAGGCGATCGAGCTGGACCGCATTCGTTCTAACGGCTACTCCTTTCTAATCGAAATGATCTTCTATGTGCAACGGTGTGGTTTCTCGATTGGCGAAGTGCCCATCATCTTTGAAGATCGCCGGCGAGGCACGTCGAAGATTTCGCAAACTGAAGTTTTCCGTGCCTTGCAGACCGTGCAGCGCTTGAGTTTGCGGCGGCTGCAAGAAAAATTCGCGCGATAACTGAGCCAATCCATGGAATATGTTACCTGCAACCTGTGCGGACACGATGACACCCGTCTGCGCTTTCCCAGCACCCTGTCAGACGATACACCACTTCAAAATGTGGAGGCCTTTCGCTGTACCAGCCCCGGCTACGGGCAGCACCACACCATCGTGAAATGCCAGAACTGCGGTTTAGTCTATACGAATCCACGATTTACCGGCGCAGAAATCCTCGATTCGTACGTGGCAGTGGAGGATCCTTTGTATCTGGCCGAGCGTGATGGCCGGGTGTTGACGTTCGAGCGCCACTTGCGTCCGCTGGAAAAGATCAAAGCACCGCCCGGGAAATTGGTGGACGTGGGGGCCTACACTGGCGTGTTTGTGGAGATCGCGGCACAACATGGCTGGGATGCCTATGGTGTAGAGCCGAGCCAGTGGGCGGTGGAACAGGCGCGCGCCCAAGGTCTGCACATGATCGAAGGTACGTTGGCGACCTGCGGACTGGCGGATAACTCGCTCGACGTAGTGACGATGTGGGATGTGATCGAGCATGTTTCCAATCCATTCAGTGAAATGCAGCAAGCGCAACGCTTATTAAAACCGGGTGGCCTGCTCGTCGTGCATACCATGGACATCGATAGCCTGTTCGCGCGCGTTATGGGCGCGCGCTGGCCGTGGCTGATGGAGATGCACATCTACTACTTCTCACGGCGGACGTTGAAGCAGATGCTGGAGCAGGCGGGTTTCACCGTGATCCGTATCGAGCCGCAAGGCCGTTATTTGCGGCTGGGCTACTTCGCTACCCGCATCGGCGGCTTCAGTCCGCTGCTGGGTCGACTGCTGGGCAAACTATTCCACCTGCTCCACCTGAGTGAAATGCCCATGCCGCTCAACTTTGGCGATCTGGTTACCGCGTATGCGATCAAAACCTAGCGCAGCCTGTCGCGCGGCCCCTGACCACCCGATCGATCTTGCGCCACCTCAACGGAACAACTTATGCGCCGAGTCCCTTATCTGTGGTTGCTGATCTTTTTGCTGGCACTCCTTTTGTTGGTGGCGGGTGGGCGAATTGCGCCACAGGATGAAGAGACCACCTTTCGCATGACGGCCAATCTGCTTGAGTATCAGCGTTTGACTCTCACGACACAGGATTTCACTCTCCACCCACAGACTTTTCCCGGCTTCCTTCCGCGTGAGCAACCGCGCACGCTCATTACCACCTGGGCCGGGCCGGGAACGGATGGCCAAACCTATCCGCAATATACGCACGCACAGTCCCTGTTCGAAATTCCACTGTACTGGGTTGGTCGTTTGTTGGGCGGTGATGCGACGACTTTAACCGGTGTCGCGCTGACCAAGTTCACCACCTCGCTGTTGAATGCGATCCTCATTTCCATTACCGGTTGGCTAACCGCGATTTTCGCAAGCCACCTGGGACTATCACGCCGGTTAAGCGTGCTCTTGGGTTTGACGTATCCTCTGGCCACCATGGCGCTGGCCTATGTCGATACGAACTTCAGCGAGCCTCTGCTGGCCCTGGCAATGTTGCTGGCTGCCTACCTGGTGTACCAGGCTCGGTTCGATCATCCACTCCGGCATCTGGCGTTTGCCGGCGCAGCCTTGGGGCTGGCCGTCTATACGCGTGAACGATCGGTGATCTTGCTGCCGCCGTTTCTGTTGTATGTGTTTCTGACCCAACCGCGCTATTCGATGAAGAAGTGGCTGGCTTTTCTGCTCCCGATTGGAATTGCTGGCGTACTCATCGGCCTGTGGAATTGGCAGCGCTTTGGCTCGCCACTCGTGACCAGCTACGCGGCCTGGCAGCCCGAAACTGGATTCGGCACTCCGCTTGTCGTCGGAGCATACGGCTTATGGCTTAGCGCCGGCAAGGGATTGTTGCTTTACAACCCGATCGCCTGGTTGGGCCTTCTCGGCGTGCGTTCCCTCTGGTGGCGCGATCGTACCCTGACAATTCTGATCGGACTGAGTTTAATCATTCCTACGATCTTCTTTGCACGGTATGATTTGTGGACGGGCGGTTGGAACTGGGGACCGCGCTATTTATTGCCACTGCTGCCACTGTTGATTCTGACTGCCGGGGTATGGGTGCACGCTCATCCGTCCAGGCTAAGGTGTGGTGCACTACTAGCTGTCTGCGTACTGGGCTTGGCGCTGAATTTGCCGACGGTGCTGGTCGATCATTCACGTTATCTGGTGGACGCCGGCGAGCGCGATCCGGAGCAATTCCTTAAACGATCGCTGCTGCAATTCGAAGCCTCTCCCTTGACGCAGCAATGGCCGGCCGTTTTGGAATTGGCCCGCGTTTATCAACAACCGGAGGTGTGGACCACTGTCCAGGGTACGTTGGATCGCCGCCTGCAGGGCTATTCCGGCGGCACTGATCTGGAATCATTAAGCACTGAATTGTTGTGGGTTGACGAATTTCTGCGCTTGAATGTGCCGGCTCCCTGGCTCTTTCGTTTAATCTTGCTAGGTTACCCCCGATGGGGAATTGGTTTGGCTGTAAGCCTATTGCTAGTGCTACTCGTCACTACGGGTTATGCCCTGTGGCGGTTTGTGCGTGCTTCAGCTGTATAAGTGCGCCGGCCACCTTGTGGACTAAGGTCGATCATGGCAACAACCGATTTTCGTTATAGCCTTAAACCCGATCCCTATTCCTCGCACGGGCAAATTGCCGCGTGGTTAAAGAATTACAAGCGCCACACCTTGCCACAGCGCGCTTGTGTCGTCTATGACATCGGTTGCGCACAAGGGCTGTTGGGCCAATTGTTGCCTGGGAGGGATTTCACGCTCTACGGTGTCGATGCCGATCCCGTCTCGGTTGCACAAGCGCGTGCGACCTATCGTAGCGTGCTTCAAGCGGATATCGAACAACCCCCAACTTTCCATTTCTCTGAACCGCCGGATGTACTGGTGTTGGCTGATGTGCTGGAGCACACCCGCGAACCAGCCGATGGTCTCACTGCGTTGTGTCGGACGTACTTGTTAGCGGGAACCCCCATCGTTATTTCGTTGCCGAACGTGGCGCACCTGTATGTGCGTCTCTCTTTGCTGACGGGGCGCTTTGAGTACGCGGCACGCGGCATCTGCGATTACACTCATTTGCGCTTCTTCACCAAGACCAGCGCCATACGCTTGATCGAGGAGTGCGGCATCTCGATCGATCGGGTTGCGGCCACGCCGGTCCCGTTGCCGCTGCTGAATGCGCGCTTTCAGCCAGGCCGCCCATTGTGGCCGATCCACCGCCTGCAAGCGGCGATGGCCCGTTTGTTCAAAACTTTGCTGGGCTATCAGTTGATTATCTATGGTCGCTACCGTGGTTGAAGGCACAATCGTTTGCCCATCCCTGAGATAGCGCATGAATCTTACCGACATTCATGATTCTTCCTCTACACCAGCCAGGCGTATCTGGCTGCCCGCGCCCGGCATAACCGTCATCCTCTCGATTCTCTTCAAGCTGGCGTTGCTCGCGTTTAACGCGGTGCCCTTTAACGGCGATGAAGCCATCGTGGCGTTGATGGCGCGCCACATCTTGCGTGGCGAGCGCCCGATATTTTTTTACGGACAGGCCTACCTGGGCGCAACGGACGCCTGGCTGGTAGCCGCGTCCTTCTCGATCTTTGGCGAGACCATTTTTGCCATTCGCGTCGTTCACATTTTGTTATTTGCTGGTGTGGTGTTCACGACGTATCTGCTGGCGCGACGTTACCTGCAGAGCGAATGGGGCGCGCGGGCGGCCATGTTGTGGCTGGCGCTGCCGCCAACGATGTTGACGCTGTACACCACGGCGACACTGGGCGGCTATACCGAGACGTTGTTATTGGGTAATCTGCTGTTGCTGATGGCCGGTGGCAAGTGGCTCATGTCTGAACGCAGGCGGGTGGGGCGCTGGCTTTTATTTGGCATCATCGCCGGATTTGCATTTTATACGTTTCCATTAATTCTGATCTACCTTGTCCCGATTGGACTGTTGCTGCTCTATCGGTTGCGCTTGAAGGCGTGGCGCGAATACCTGATCGCCTTCCTGGGTTTTGCGCTGGGGAGCGCGCCGTGGTGGCTGGCGCTGATCCAGTCGGGCGGGGCGCTGGTAGCGGAACTAACCGGCTCTGCGGTGGCTGGCACGGTTGAAGCAGCGGGCGCCCTCGGGGGGCTAGGTATCCGCCTGCTCAACTTCTTCTTGTTTGGCGCAGCGGCCTGGTGGGGCCTGCGCTATCCCTGGTCGGCGGAGTTTGTGGTGCCAGTGTGGGGGCTGGGTGCGTTGGCGTTTTATCTGGGCGCATTCGGCTATGCCATTAAACGCGGGCCGCGCGTCTTGTGGGGCATGATCGGCACGTTGCTACTGACATTTTTGATCACGCCTTTCGGCGGCGATCCTTCGGGCCGCTATTTTCTGCCGCTCTATGTGCCGTTGGCGATCTTTGCTGCAATGCTCTTGCAACGCTTCTGTAAGCAAAATGTGATCATTGCCTCATTGCTCCTGACCCTGCTTCTTGGTTACAATGTAATCGGCACGCTGGCAGCCGCTGCGCAGAATCCGCCTGGCATCACGACGCAGTTCGATCCGGTGACCTGGATCGATCACACGCGCGATCAAGAGCTGATCGATTTCCTGCTGGCGCACGATGAAACGCGCGGCTACACCAATTATTGGGTGCAGACGCCCATCGCGTTTTTGTCAGGCGAACGCATCATCAGCGCGGCGCGGCTGCCGTATCATCTGGCGTTGGATTACACGCCGCGCGACGATCGCTACCCGCCATTCACCCAGGCCGTCCGTGAAGCGCCGCGTGTCTTCTTCATCACGGTCAATCATCCTCAGCTGGACGCTCTGTTGCGCCAGCGTTTGGCAGAGTTGGGCGTGATGTTCCAAGAACAGCCTATCGGCAATTATCACATCTTTTACGCGCTGTCGCGCAAAGTGGAGCCGGAAGAGCTGGGTGTCTGGTGATCGGTATGCTGGTCAGTATGATCAATCATCCAGAGATGTGGGTTATTCGCCGCAAGACAGCAAAGTGAGCAGAAGTAGGAAGACAAGAGGACAAGAGGATAAAACATCTGGAGTTCGAACTCTTCTTGTCTTCTCTTCTCCAATTCTTCTATATCTTCTCGTAATGACACATGAAAGCATTTACCCTTCCGCGCCTTGTTACTTTACTCGCTTTCATCGCCTTGTTTGCGATGGCCGTTCGCACGCCGGCCGACACCGATATGTACTGGCATTTGCGCACAGGGCAATTCATATTAGAGACGCGTACCATACCAGCCGCCGATCCTTTTTCGTGGACAGCCTTTGGGGCGCCGTGGGTTGATGTGCATTGGCTCTCGCAGGTGATCCTTTACAGTTCTTATGCGCTGTTGGGTATGCCCGGACTAGCGCTGCTGGTGGCAGTGTTAGTCGTGCTGGCCTTTGTGTTTGTGTGGAAGCAGATGGAGGGCGGTCCGTTCGTGCGCGCCTTCATCGTGGTGCTGGCCGCGGCGGCGGCCGGGGCCGTCTGGACGCCACGCTCACAGATGGCGACGTTTGTCTTCACGCCGTTGATCGCCTATCTGATCTATCTCTATAAGTGGAAACAAACCGATCGGTTGTGGCTAATCCCGGTCGTGTTTGGGTTGTGGGTCAATCTGCATGGCGGTTA
>JAUQXC010000840.1 GCA_030834825.1 Thermoflexales bacterium | reverse complement strand
CACCGCAGCTGCCCCCACGCTGTTGATCTCCGGGCTGCCCATGCATCGTATCAAAGGGACCAATCCGCAGCAGGACACCCTGGCCAAGATCAAAGCCATCGCGCCGATCCAGGGGCGTGTGCTGGATACGTGCACGGGCTTGGGCTATACCGCCATCGAAGCGGCGAAGACTGCGGAGCACGTGATCACGATCGAGCTGGATCCCACCGCGCAGGAGATGGCGCGCTTCAATCCCTGGTCCCGCGCGCTCTTCGACAACCCCAAGATCGAGCAGATCATCGGCGATGCGTTTGACGAGATTCAGAAATTTGCCGACGGCAGCTTCGCGTGTCTCCTCCACGATCCACCGATGTTGAGCCTGGCGGGCGATTTGTATTCCGGCGAATTCTATACCGAGTGCTGGCGGGTGCTGCGGCGCAACGGCAAGCTGTTTCACTACATCGGCGATCCGGACAGCAAGAGCGGCGCGCGCACTACCAAAGGCGTCGTGCGCCGTTTGCAGGCAGCCGGCTTTACGCGCGTCGCGCCCAGGCCGCAAGCGTTTGGACTGGTCGCGTTCAAATGATGAAGGACACTCACCCCCATGCTGAAATGCTTGATTTTGTTTTCACTGTTGCTGATATTGCTCGCCGCGTGCGGAGCTCAACCCAGGCCAACGCTGACAGCCACACCTGAACCCATTAACACGCCCGCGCCTACACCGGCCCCCAGCCCCATGGGTGTGGGAGCCGGCTTCCGCTTTTCGACCTACGGGCCGGGTTATGATCCCGGCCCGGAATATTGGGCCAGCGTCGGCGAACGCATGGCGGCTAAGTTTTCCGCAGCGAAACCGCGAGCCATCTGGATCGTCGGCAACTATGCCGGGGCCGGGCCGCTGCTCACCTTTCCCGGTTCGCACCAGAACCTCAACATTCACTTCTCGCTCAAGGACAAGAACGAAGAAGCCCTCACGTTGTTCGATCAACGCGGGGTGCAAGTGTGGCTGCAAGTGGAACCGGGCGACGTCCCGGTGGAAGAGCTGATCGACGTGATCCTCGATCGTTACCAGCATCACGCCAGCGTGATCGGCATCGGCGTCGACGTGGAATGGTTCCATTCCGACGGCACACCGGAGGGCCGCGCCGTCACCGACGCCGAAGCCGCCAGCTGGGTCCACGCAGCCCGAGCGCATCAGCCCCACTACCGCGTCTTTCTCAAACACTGGGAAGCCGAAAAGATGCCGCCCACTTACCGCGACGGGCTTGTCTTCATCGACGACAGTCAACAATTCGAGAACCTGGATCAAATGGTGGATGAGTTCGCAGCGTGGGCCCGGACCTTTGCGCCCGCTCCCGTCGGGTTTCAATACGGTTACCCGGATGACAAAAAGTGGTGGGGAGAGCTGGCCGATCCTGCAGGCGAGATCGGGCGCGCGCTTCTGGGACGTGTACCCAACACGGAAGGTCTGTACTGGGTGGACTTCACCGTGTTGGAGACATTTCCACCGGCAGACTAGACACTCAGCGAACGGGGGACTAACGCCACCACTATGATCGCCATTCAATATCTTGAGCCAAGTCCCGGCATCCAGACATTGACCAAGGCCGAGGTCACAGCCCGCTTGCGGGCCGCCTTCGATCGCCTGCCGATCGACATCGTGATCATCGGCTGGGATTTACCACCCGCGTTGGTCGCTGCCTGTGCACACGAGACACAGCGCGCCAACGCTCAACTCTACTTGTGGCAGCCCCTGTTGACGGGCAGTAACGCCGTACAGCCGCGCACCGCCTGGCGAGCCAGCGGCCTGACTGACGAACCCGTCTCCGGACATCACAACTTCCCAGAGTTCACTTTTCTCTGCCCTAACCGACCGGCTGTACAAGCAGCGGTCATGGAGCAGCTGCGCCAGGCGGTGCGGCACGGCCCGTATCAAGGCGTGTTTCTTGATCGCCTGCGTTATCCCTCGCCCCTGGCGCAACCCGATCGCGATCTGGCTTGTTTCTGCGCGGATTGCCGGCGCGCCGCCACGTTTGATCTGCTTGAGGTGCAGCGCCAGGTTCGCACGTTGTTAGCCACACCCGATCGGCTGTGCGCGGCCCTGCGATTGTTGTTCAAGCAGGACGCTGATCTCCCCGCCGAACTGGTGGGACTTCAACAGTTCCTGGATTTTCGTACACAAAGCATCACGCGCAGCGTGGCCGTTGCGGCGCAGATCGCTCGCAAAGAGAAATTAGCCGTCGGACTCGATTGCTTCTCACCCTCACTGACACGCGCAGTGGGACAAGATCTGAACGCGCTGGATGCCCACTGCGATTGGATCAAGATCATGACCTATGGGCATGCTTTTGGCCCGGCCGGGTTACCCTATGAGTTGAGCAATCTGGCACGCTGGTTGATCGAATGTCGCGGGTGTAACGAGGCCGCCACCGTGAATGAAGTGGCCCAGGTAGCGCACCTGCCGCTGCCCCCTACTCTCAGCGAATGGCGCGCGCGTGGTCTATCAGCAGAAGCACTCAGTCACGAAGTCCGGCTGGCTCAGGCGGCTGGCGTCAAAACGTTACTAGCCGGCATCGAGCTGGTCGATCTGGAGGGTGTGACCTGCCTGACCGAGGCGCAAATCAGCGCCGATCTGCGCGCTTTGCGAGCAGCCCAACCGGCGGGCTTGGCGCTCTCGTGGGATTTGTGGCGCATGCCGCTCGATCGACTGGATTTGGTGCGAACGATCTGGAATGGCGCGTCGATGTTACAATCAAAGTGATGACCTCTACTACTGTCACACTCGATCAAATCTGGCAGGCGCTTAACACCATCAGCGATCCGGAAATCCCCGTGGTGTCGCTGGTGGAGTTGGGTATCGCGCGCGACGTGCAGCGTGACGGCGACACCGTGATTGTCACCATCACGCCGACGTTTGCCGGCTGTCCGGCGATGCATCACATGCGCGAGGAGATCGTCGCGAAGCTGCGTTCGATCGGGGTTGAGGAGATCGAAGTGCGTACCTCGCTCAATCCGCCGTGGACGTCCGAATGGCTGAGTGAGGAAGTGCGCGCCAAGATCAATCAATTTGGCATCGCGCCGCCGCCTCATCACACCGGCGACATTGAGATCAAGTTGATGGAAGTGGTGGCGTGCCCGTACTGCGGATCGCAAGACACCGTGCTGGACAACCTTTTCGGCCCCACGCTGTGCCAATCGCTGCACTACTGTCGAGCGTGCCAGCAATCGT
>JAUQXC010000839.1 GCA_030834825.1 Thermoflexales bacterium | reverse complement strand
TTCCTGTCGCTGCCGGAAGTCGATCGGATTGGCCTGAACACCACGACCGTGAAGGACGTGCAGCTGCTGCAGCCCACGTTCGAGTTCAGCGGCGCGTGCTCGGGCTGCGGTGAGACGCCGTACTTGAAACTCATCTCGCAGCTGTTCGGCGATCGGATGGGGGTGGCCAATGCGACGGGCTGCTCTTCGATCTATGGCGGCAACCTGCCCACGACCCCGTGGTCGCAGAACAAAGACGGACGCGGCCCCGCCTGGTCGAACTCGCTATTCGAGGACAATGCGGAGTTCGGTCTGGGCATGCGCCTGACGGTCGATAAGCAAAATGAATTTGCCCGCGAGATGGTCGCCCGGCTGCGCGATGTCATCGGCGGTACACTGGCCGATGAGCTGTTAAGCGCGAACCAGTCGAACGAGCAGGGTATCCGTTCGCAACGCGAGCGTGTGGTCGCGCTGAAGGCCAAACTCGCCAACGTGGATTCGATCGACGCGAAGAACTTGCTGGCGCTGGCCGACGTGCTGGTGAAGAAGAGCGTATGGATCATCGGCGGCGACGGCTGGGCGTATGACATCGGCTACGGTGGCCTGGATCACGTCATCGCTTCAGGTCGCAACATCAACATCCTGGTGCTCGACACCGAAGTGTATTCGAACACCGGTGGTCAGGCTTCGAAGTCGACGCCGCGCGGCGCGGTGGCGAAGTTCGCCGCAGGCGGCAAGCCGCTGGGCAAGAAGGACCTGGGCCGGTTGGCGATGACGTACGGCAATGTGTTTGTGGCGCAGATCGCCATGGGCGCGAACGACGCGCAGACGATCAAGGCGATCGTGGAAGCTGAATCCTACAATGGGCCGTCGCTCATCATCGCGTACTCGCACTGCATTCAGCAAGGTATCGCCATGGAGCGCGGGCTGGATCAGCAGAAGCTAGCGGTGCAGTCGGCGTACTGGCCGCTGTTCCGCTTCGATCCGCGGCTGGCCGAGCAGGGCAAGAATCCGCTGCAACTGGATTCCAAGGGCCCGGCGCTGTCGCTGGACAAGTACATCTACAACGAGACGCGCTACAAGATGCTGACGCTGAGCAAGCCGGAAGTGGCGGCGCAGCTGTTGGAAGAGGCGCAAGGCGACGTGATCAAGAAGTGGCGCATCTACGAGCAGATGGCGGCTATGAATTATACCGGCAACGGCGAGAAAAAATGACACGGTGACACGACGACCTGGTGACACGGCGGCAGGGCGATCTTGCTGAAGAGATCGTCTTGTCAGCCAGTCACCCGGTCATCTTGTCACAGAAAGCAAGGAAGCCCCAACATGTTAGATCTATCAACCAATTACTTAGGACTCAAACTGCAGAACCCGCTCGTGCCGTCGGCGTCGCCGCTGTCGAAGTCGCTGGATACGCTGAAGCGCCTGGAAGATCACGGCGCAGCGGCCGTGGTGATGTATTCGCTGTTCGAAGAGCAGATCACGTACGAGAGCAACGAACTCGATTTCTTCCTGAATCAAGGCTCGGAAAGCTATGCCGAAGCGCTGTCGTACTTCCCTGATCTGGGTCACTACAACGTCGGCCCGGAAGTTTATCTGGAGCAGGTACGCCAGGCCAAGGCCACGCTGGAGATTCCCATCATCGCCAGCCTCAACGGTATCAGCACCGGCGGCTGGATTCGCTACGCCAAGTTGATCGAGGAAGCGGGCGCGGATGCTTTGGAACTCAACGTGTACTACATCCCGACCGATTTCAACATGAGCGGCGCGGATGTGGAGAAGATGTACCTGGACCTGGTGCGCGATGTGAAGCAGAGCGTGAAGATTCCGGTCTCGGTGAAGCTGGGCCACTTCTTTAGCTCGATCCCGAACTTCGTGAAGAAGTTGGATGAGGCCGGCGTCGATGGCGTGGTGTTGTTCAACCGCTTCTATCAGCCCGACCTCGATCTGGAAAATCTGGAAGTGGTGCCGAACCTCTCGCTGAGCAGCAGTTACGAGTTAAAACTGCGCCTGCGCTGGGCGGCGATTCTGTGCGGCAACATCAAGGCCGATATGGCGTTGACGGGTGGTGTGCACACGGCGGAAGATGCCATCAAGTCGATGATGGTCGGTGCGAAGGTTGCGCAGTTGGCGTCGGTGCTGCTGCACTACGGCGTGCACACGCTCAGCGACATGCTGGTCGATATGCAGCGCTGGCTGGAGACACACGAGTATGAATCCGTCAAGCAGATGCAGGGGAGCATGTCTCAACGCAAGGTCGGTAATCCGGCGGCGTTCGAGCGGGCGAACTACATGAAGGTCTTGCAGTCGTATCAAGTTAAAGTTGTATAGTGCGGTAGTTAAGTAGTCCGATAGTTCAAGAAGCCTTCCGGAGACGCTGAGTCTTCGGAAGGCTTTTTGCTTAATCGGATTGTCGGAGCTCAGGCGTCAGGTTGGGGTCAAGATTTATCCTTCGCGCTGACGCATAATGGTGGCATGTTGTGCCAATTGACCCCGTTATTTCACTTCCAGGAGAAACAAGATGAACAGCAAGCGTAGTAAGATTATGCAGGTGATGATTGTTGCTGTCATGGCTATTGGGCTAGTGATTACAGCACATCCGGAGACAATGCATGATGTACACGCGCAACAGTTGCCACAGCGTTTACTCCACAAGTATCTGGAGGATCCGGAGCAATTTACTGTGCCGATCGACGCGGCTATGCGTACAGCTACACAACAACAGATATTGGTTAAGTCACTTAATAAGTCAGCGGTGTATTGTGCGACAATGCCTCCATTTGACGACATCAAAACCCGCTCCAAGGCTGTATTCAGTTCATACCGAGACAATGACTGGGAAATCTACATACGTCCTCTTGTGTGGCCCTGGCCAGAACCAGCCTCTACCCGCTTGACATTCAGTCCCGGTTATGATTCGACGCCTAAACTCAACCACGGCGCTTCAAGTATCGTTTTTGTCTCAAAACGCGATGGCAATTCAGAAATCTATGTAATGCATGTTGATGGTTCAGCACAGACCCGGTTGACCTTTAATAACGCCAATGACCTATGGCCTACCTGGTCACCCGATGGCACCAAGATTGCTTTCTACTCCGATCGTGACGGTAACTCTGAAATCTACACGATGAATTCAGACGGCTCAAATCAGACTCGCCTTACATTTGATCCTGCCTGGGACGGTCATCCTGATTGGTCATCCGATGGTGCTCGTTTAGCTTTTGCCTCAGATCGAACAGGCACAGACAACATTTGGATGATGCAATCTAACGGAACAAATCAGGTCCGTTTGACCAACAACCTCGCTTATGCATCATTTCCACGGTGGTCAAAGGATGGTTCGACAATCGCATTGAGTTACGATTCCAACGGAGACGGTTGGCTGGATTTCGGAAGTGTCTATACTTCTAATGGGTACCCCCTACCATCTGTTATGAGCCAATATGAGCGTGACCACTTGGCCCCGTTCTTCAGCCCCGATGGGTCATACCGAGGAAGTACGTGGGTTGACTACGTATATTATCAAAACCAATATTACTGGTGGCAGTCTCAAATTTTTTATGAGTGCACAGCTGTGAATGTGTACTTAGGTGGGCGCCTGACCGATTCGCAATTAGACTGGTGGGGAGATTGGGAGCTGGCTGACCTGGATGCCCCACAGTCCCAAGTCGTTTCTTTGTCGCCTTGGAATGGATCTGATGCTGTACACTTGCTTTGGACCGGCAGTGATTCAGGTGACC